>JAFAHG010000096.1 GCA_019237315.1 Actinomycetota bacterium | reverse complement strand
TCCTCACGCTCACGCGGCTGCACGATTCGCGCGCACGTGCAGGCTCTCGGCGGGCCGCTCGCGCAACGGCACGTCGCGGAGGAACCACGAGAGGCCGAACGCACCGACCATGACCGCGGCCGCTGTGATGAAGACCGGGTGCAGCGCCGCCGCGTACGCCGAGACGTACGCGGCGTGGATCGCGGGCGGCATGTGCGAGACCGCGCTCGGTCCGCCGTGCACGGCGACGTGCGCACCGCGCAGCGCGAGCTCATGCCCGAGACGGTTCGTGAAGATCGCCCCGAACACCGAGACGCCGATCGAGCCGCCGATCTGCCGCGCGAGGGACGACCCCGACGTCGCGACGCCGAGCAGGCGAGGGTCGACCGCGTTCTGTGCGGCGAGCACGAGCACCTGCATCACGAGACCGAGCCCGAAGCCGAGGAGGAGCAGCGATGCGCTCGCCTTCCACATCGGCGTCGTCACCTCGAGCCGCGCGAGCAGCGCGAGCCCGAACGCGGCGAGTGCCGTTCCCGCGATCGGGAACGGCCGGTAGCGGCCGAATCGCGTGATCGCGAGGCCGCTCGCGATGCCGGTGACGAGGAGTCCGGCCATCATCGGCGTCATCAGCAGCCCCGACTCCGTCGCCGTGTGACCCTTGACGACCTGGAGGTAGAGCGGGACGAACGTCACCGAGCCGAAGAGCGCGAAACCGACCACGAACCCGATCGCACCCGCCGTGCGGAAAACGTCGTTGCGGAAGAGCTCGAGCGGGAGGGTCGGCTCCGCCGCACGCGACTCGACGAACGGGAAGAGCATGAGCAACGCAACGCCGCCGACGATCGCCGCGAGCATTCCCGGCGCATCCCAGGCGTACGTCGTGCCGCCGAGACTCGTGTAGAGGATCACGCCCGAGAGGCCGCCCGCGAGGACGACGGTGCCGAGCCAGTCGATGCGATGCCGCTCGGTCGCTCCCTGCGCGCGAAATGCGCCGGAGATGACCGCAAGCGCGACCGCCCCGAGCGGAAGGTTGATGTAGAAGATCCAGCGCCAGGACAGGTTGTCGACGAAGAAGCCGCCGAGCAGCGGCCCGGCAACGGTCGCGACCCCGAACACCGCGCCGAACATTCCCTGGTAGCGGCCACGCTCGCGTGGCGCGACGAGATCGCCGACGACCGCCATCGCGACGACGAGCAGCCCGCCGCCGCCGAGCCCCTGCACGGCGCGGAACGCGATGAGCTGCGGCATGTTCTGCGCGATGCCGCACAACGCCGAACCGGCGAGGAAGAGCGCAAGCGCGAACTGCAGCACGCGCTTGCGCCCGTAGAGATCGCCGAGCTTGCCGTACAGAGGCCCGACGACCGTCGACGCGAGCAGGTACGCAGTCACCACCCACGAGAGGCGCTGCAGCCCACCGAGGTCGCCGACGATCGTCGGCAGGGCCGTCGAGACGATCGTCTGGTCGAGTGCGGCGACGAACAGGACGAGCAGCAGCGCCCCGAAGACCAGGCGCCGCCGCGACACCGACGACTCAGCCACGACCGCTCCGTTCGAGCACCGCCTGCACGTGCAGAGTCACCGCCGGCCGGATCATCCCGAGCACACCGCGGCTCATGCCGAGCGTGCGTGAATCGACCGTCGTCGTCGCCGCGATCTCGAGCGCGCCGCCGAGCGACCGCACCGTCGCGTCGAACGCGACCGGTACGACCTTTCCGGCAGCCTCGAGGTCACCCTCGACGTGAAGCACGCCGTCGCCGGCGGGACGGACCCGGGTCGACGAGAACCGGACGAACGGATGCTCGGCAACTGCGAAGAACTCGCCCGAGCGAAGGTGCTCGTCACGCTTCGCGTTCCCCGTATCGATGCTCTCCGCGTCGACCGTGAGCTCGATCGCCGTTCCGTCCGGTCCCGTCGTATACGAGCCGTCGAACCGGCTGAAGCGGCCACGCACCGGGACGAGACCCCAGAACGTCTTAGCGTCGAAGCCGACCGAGGTCTCGACGGTTTCGACCGTCCAGCGCGTCGGCGCTGTTGCTCTCTCTGTGATCGTCATTTCCCGCATCTCCTCAGTGGTGCGCGAGCGACTTGACCGAGAAGCGCGGCCGGACGTGCTGCTGCACCTCGCCGGCGATGCGCCGCAACTCGATCGCGTACGCGATGCGCGTGATTCCCGTGACGAGCGCGAAGGCCGCGATGAGGGCGAGCAGCGCGAGCGCACCTGCTCCCGGATGGCTGAACATGACGACGCCGAACGCGACGGACAGAAGCCCGCCGAGCACGAGCATGAACGCGCGGCCGCCGCTGACCGGCAGCGCGAACGCGAGTCCCGCCTCCATGAAGCCGAGCGCGATCGCCCACGCGGCGATGGCATAGAGCAGCCCGAGCGCCGAGAGGCCGGGCCAGAGGAACACGATCACACCGACCGCGACGCCGAGGAGGCCTTCGAAGGCGAGCCACGCACGCCGGCCGCCCGCGACACCCGGGACGCTGAACGCCCCGCCGATCGTCGCGAAGCCGGAGACGAGCGCATAGGCCCCGAAGAGCGCGATCAGCGCCGTCAGGCCGATGCCGGGCCAGATGAGCACGACGGCGGCGAATGCGATGCCGAGTGCGCCGCGGAAGGCCATCGCCTTCCAGATGTGGGCGAGCATGCGCTCGCCGTCCTGCAACGGTGCTTCCAGGTTCATTTCTCTCTCCTTTCGAGTTCGTGTGTGTGGCGTTCGAGCGCGATCCGGCGACTGCGGACGGCGGCGATCGCCGCCTCCGCCTCCGCACGTGCCCTCCAGGCGTCCTCGACGACGCTCGCCTGCAACCGCTCGAGGTCGTCGTCCCAGCCCTGGAGGTCCGCCAGCACCGCGGCGAGTGAGCGCTCGGCCGTGCCGAGCTCCCCCTCGATGCGGGCGAGCTTTGCGTTCAGCTCCGCAAGCCGGTCTTCGTTGGCGCTCATGGCGACAGGATCGGCGGTGTCGCTGCCAACGCTCTGCCAGCCGCGGACGCGCGGCTGCCAGCCAGGTCAGACGGGCGCGGGGGCCGGCGGCAGCGCCGCCGCGGGATCGCCCACGAGGGCGACGAACAGGCTCTCGCGTGCCCGGCGCGGCCGCGCGGCACGCGTCCACTCGAGCACGTCCCGTCTCAGGCTCTCGGCCGTGTCGGCGTCTCCGTTCGCCGCGGCGATCACGGCGAGCTGCGTGCGCGCGTACGCGGCGACCCACGACGTGTCGGCCGCCGACGCGGTCGCGAGCGCCTGCCGTTGCAGCTCCTCTGCCGCGGCGACGTCGCCGCGCGCGAGCGCGTTCTGGCCCAGCGCGCTGAGCACGAACGCGGCGTGGTCGCCGAACCCGACGCGCCCGGCGAGATCGAGCGCGTGGGCGTACGTCTCGACGGCAGCGGCACCGTCCCCCCGCCTCTCGGCAACCCACGCCTCGACGATCAGCGCCGGAAGCCGGAATGCGTCGTACTCGATCGCATCGGCATGGCGAAGCGTGCGCGCCGCCATCGCGGCGACCGTCGCGACGTCGCCGGCATGTGCCGCGCCGAGTGCGTGGATGAGGCTGCTCGCGGCCGCCCCCCAGTGGTCGCCAAGAGTCGAGAACGCGACGAACGCATCCTCCGCCAGCGCGTCGGCGCGTTCGCGCTCGCCCGTCTGTGCAACTGCGAGCGCGAGCGTCAACCGTGCGAGCGCCTGGTCGTGCGGCGATGCGTCGCCGGAGAGTGCAAGCGCACGTTCGCCCACTGCGCACGCCGTGTCGAGATCGAGCTCCTCGCTCGCGAGGTAGCAGAGAAGCGCAAGCAGCTCGACCGACGCCCCCTCGCCGGCGGCGGAGCGCGCGAGCTCGAGGAAGCGCCGTCCTTCGGTGATTCGCTCCGCGAGCGCGAAGTACCACCCGAGCGACCCAAGCCGGTTCGCGATCTCCGCGTCACCGGTCTCGTTCGCGTAGATGACCGCGGCCCAGAAGTTGTCGTTCTCCGCTTCGAGCCTCCGCTCCCACGTGAGCCAGCCCGGGCCGCGGAGACCGCCGCGCGCGTCGTCGGCGAGCCGCGCGAAGTACTCCGCGTGCGCGAGCCGCGCACCCGCAAGGCCCCCGCTCTCACCGAGCTCGTCGAGCACGTATTCCCGAACGGTGTCGAGCATCTCGTAGCGCGCGCCGCCGCCGGAGAACGACGCCGAGACGATCGACTTCTCGACGAGCGCCGACAGGAGGTACGTCACCGTCGCCTCGCTCAACCCGTATCGCGCAACCGTTGCGGAGAGCGACGCGAGCGACGCGCCGCCGCGATGCACGGCGAGCTGCTGGACGATCGTCTTCTCGTCGGCGTGCAGGAGATCGTAGCTCCAGTCGACGAGCGCGCGGAGAGCCGAGCGGCTCGGGTCCTCCGCTGCGCCGTCGCGCAGCAGCGAGGCGCGCTGCCCGAGGATCGACACGATCTCCTCGAATCCGAGCACGTTGGCGCGCGCCGCGGCGAGCTCGATTCCGAGCGGGAGCCCGTCGACGCGTCGCGCGATCTCCGCCGCAGCGGCAGCCGCATCCGCGTCAGCGAGGAATCCGGGCCGCGCGGCGCGTGCGCGCTCGAGGAAGAGCGCACCGCCGTCGGCGAGCGGCGCAACCGGAAGGCGAACCTCGCCGTCGGCGTGCAGCGCCTCCCGGCTCGTCGCGAGGACGCGCACGAAGGGACACGCCGTGAGTAGCGTCGACGCGATGCGCGCTGCCTCAACCAGCACGCGCTCGCACGCGTCGAGCACGAGCAGGGCGCGCGCATTCCGGAGCCGCGACGCGACGCGCGCGAGCGGGTCGGCCCCGCGTACGCCGAGCGCGTTCGCGAGCAGCCGAACGGCGTCGGCCGGCGTGTTCGCACGGCCGAACTCGACGAGCCACAGTCCCTCCGGGAACCCCGGTTCGAGAGCACGCGCCGCCTCGACCGCGAGTCGGCTCTTGCCGACACCCGGGGGTCCGGTGAGGGTGACGAGGCGGTGCTCGTCGACCAGCGCAACGACCTGCGCGAGCTCGTCGTCCCGGCCGACGAACGAGGTGGCATGCGCAGGCAGGTTGCCGCGGCCGCCGCGGTCCGCGGGGACGGCGGCGATGGCGGGGTCGTGGGCGAGGATCGCCTCCTGCAACCGGCGGAGGTCCGGGCCGGGCTCGAGGCCGAGCTCGTCCGCGAGGACGCGCCGCGCCTCCTGGAACGTCTCGAGCGCGTCGGCCTGCCGGCCGCTGCGGTAGAGCGCGAGCATCAGCTGGCCCCACAGCCGTTCGCGGAACGGGTTCGCCGCGAGCGCGGACTGGATCGCCGAGACGAGCTCCCGGTGCTCGCCGAGCGCGAGCGAGACCTCGAACTGCTCCTCGAGCGCGTCGGCGCGCAGCGTCTCGAGCCGACGCGCCTCGGCAGAGAGCCACGTCGTCGTCGCGAGGCCCTGCAATGCCTGCCCGCGCCAGAGCGCGAGCGCGGATCCGATCGCCTCTGCGGCCGCTGCGACGTCCCCGTCGCGCTGCGCATGGCGCGTCTCCGCAAGCAGCTCCTCGAAGTCGGCGGCGTCGACCCGCGCGTGCGCGAGCGCGTAGCCGTCCACCGAGCCTGTGAGCGCGTGCTCGCCGAGCGCCGCACGCAGCCGGGCGACGTGGTGGTGGAGCGCGTTCCGCGGTGCCGCGGGCAGCTCCTCGCCCCAGAGCGCGTCCACGAGCGTGTCGACGTCGACGACCCGGCCCGGGCGCAGCGCGAGCACGGCGAGGAGCGCCTGCCGCTTCGACCCGCCGACGTCCGCAGCGGTCCCGTCCACCAGCGCTTCGAACGGGCCGAGCAGATGGATCTCGAGCAGCTCCTCCGTGTTGCCTCCGTGGACGAGTCTCGCAGCTTCCGGCGCTCGCATCCAGCGCATACTCGGCCTTGGAGATGAACGCCGTCCTGTTCGTCAACCCGCGGTCCGGAGGTGGGAAGGCCGCCCGTGCCGGCCTCGCCGAGCGGGCGCGCGAGGGCGGCATCGACGTCGTCCTCCTCGACGGAAGCGTTCCTCTGGCCGCGCTCGTCGAGGAAGCGGTCGCGGGCGGCGCCGGCGTGCTCGGCGTCGCGGGCGGCGACGGCTCACTCGGGGTCGTCGCAGCGGCGGCGATCGCGCACGACCTGCCGTTCGTCTGCGTCCCCGCCGGGACGCGCAACCACTTCGCGCTCGACCTCGGTCTCGACCGGAGCGATCCCGTCGCGGCGCTCGACGCATTCTTCGGCGAGGAGCGACGGATCGACGTCGGCGTCGTCAACGGTCGCGTGTTCCTGAACAACGTGTCGCTCGGGGTGTACGGCGACGCGGTTCACCGGCCGGACTACCGCGACGCCAAGGTGCGCACGCTGCTCGACACCGCGGCGAGCTTCCGCGGGGCCGGTTCCAACGTACAGCTCGTCGACGACCTCGGCCACCTCCATCGCGACCCCATCGCCGTGCTCGTCTCGAACAACCCGTATGCGCCCGGTCCCCGTCCCGGCGGTCCGTTGCGGCCCGTGCTCGACGGCGGCACGCTCGGTGTCGTCGTCGTCGACGCGCCACGGATCGGGCGCGATCCGGCGAGAGCGTGGGCGGCCGCTTCGCTCGAGGTCGTCGCCTCGGGAGCCGTGGCCGCCGGAGTCGACGGTGAGGCGCTCCACCTCGAACCGCCGCTCAGCTTCGCGATCCGGCCCGCCGCGCTCCGTGTCCGCATCCCGGGGAGCCGCCGGAGCGGCGGCTCCCGTTCCTCCTGAGCGCTACGAGACGCCCAGCTTCTTCTTGACCTTGCCGACGCTCTCCTCGACGCGCGACTCGAACTGCGCCTTGCGCGTCTCCCGCAGCGTCCGGCGCGCTTCGCGCGCCGCGGCGGCGGCTGCGTCCTCGGCCGCGCGGAGCTCACGCTCCACGTCGGCGACGGGCTGGCGCGTGACCTCGCCGTCGAGGTTCTTCATCTCGCCGTCGACCACCTCGACCGCCGGCTCGTCGACGCTCGCGATCAGCGCCGTCGACCCCGCCGGAATCGCCCGGGCGAGGACGGACAGCGCCTCGTCGGACGCGACCGCACGGTCGACGTCGAACGTGCCGCCCATCAGGGCGCCCGCGCCCCAGCCGAGGAGGATCCCGACCGGCCCGCCGAGGACACCCACGAGCATCCCGATCAGCGAGCCGCTCGCCGTCCCGACGAAGCCGACGTTGTCGGCACTCTCGGGGATACGGACGACACCGTCGGGGGTGCGCTCGACGACCGCCGCGGACTCGAGCCGGATGCGGCCCGACGCGTCGCCCTCCTTCAACAGGCTCAGTGCCTGGTAGGCCTTGCTCGGCTCGCTGAACTTCACGACCACCACGTTCTTCATCGCTACTCCCTTCGACAATTTCGGTGACGGGCGCAGCGTCGCGGGCGGCGATGCCAAACCGGTGCCACGCCATGGCGCCGTGCTGCCACCTCGCTAGCGTGGCCCCATGAGGGGTCGGCTCGCGCGCATCCTGCCGCCGGGGCGGAACCGTCGTCTCTACCTCGGGATCACGCTCATCGACGCGACGGGCTCCGGCGCGTTCGGGCCGATCACGATCCTGTACCTGACGCAGGTCGTCAGGCTCTCGCCCGTGCGCGTCGGTGTGGGGCTCACGGTCGCAGGGCTGTTCGGCATGGCCGCGATTCCCGTCGCCGGCGCGCTCGCCGACCGCTTCGACGCGCGCGCGCTCACGGCGGGCGGATTCGCGCTGTCCGCGGTCGGCTTCGCCGCGTACACCGGCGTGCACTCGTTCGCGGCGTTCCTCGTCGTCGGCTCCTTCATCGAGATCGTGGAAGGGACGGCGAAGAGCGCGCGCAGGATGTTCGCGTTCTCGCTCGCAGAGGGGGAAGACCGGATCGGCCTGCTCGCGTACGAGCGCTCGACGCGCAACGTCGGGTACGGGCTCGGCGGCCTGCTCGCGAGCGCCGCACTCGCCGGCGGGTCGCGCGACGCTTACGTCGCCGTCCTGCTGCTCAACGCTGCGTCGTACGCGGCGGGGACGCTGATGGTGCTTCGGCTGCCGCGCGCGCTCCCGACGGCGCCGGCGCGGGACCACGGCGGCTATCGCACCGTTCTGCGCGACCGCATGTACGTCGCGCTCGCGTCGCTCAGCAGCGTGCTCTGGCTGAACGACTCCGTGCTGAAGGTGGGGCTCGCGCTGTGGGTCGTCGAGCGCACGCACGTGCCGCCGTACTCGGTCGGACTGCTCTTCACGCTGAACACCGCGCTGGTCGTCCTGCTCCAGGTGCGCGTGAGCCGCGGCGCCGGGACGCTCGCGGGAGCCGGCCGCGCCTACGCGTGCGCCGGCGCGGCGCTCCTTGCGTGCTGCGGACTGTTCGCCGCGGCGGCGGGGCGGTCGACTCCGGTCGCCGCGGTCCTCCTCACCGCGGCGGTGGCGGCGCTCACGCTCGGCGAGCTCACCGCGTCCGCAGCGGAGTGGGGCGCGTCGCTGACGCTCGCGCGCGAAGAACTGCGGGGCCGATACCTCGCCGTGTTCTCGACGGGCGCGTCGCTGCAGCAGGCGATCGGCCCTGCGATCGTGACGGCCGCGCTCGTCCACGGCGGGCGCGGCGGGTGGATCGTGCTCGGCGCAGTCCTCCTGGCGGTCGGGCTCGGCGCGCGCACGCTGGCGCGCGCCGCCGCCGGACG
>JAFAHG010000115.1 GCA_019237315.1 Actinomycetota bacterium | reverse complement strand
GACCTTGCCGAACGCGCCGAACAGCACGTTCCCGAGCGTGCGGTTCATCGCGCGGCCCATCAGCATCGTCAGCAGCGTCCCCGACGCCCCGACGAGCGCGCCACTCACGATGAGCACGTTCGAGCCGAGCTCGAAGCCCGTCGCGGCCGCAGCGAGACCTGTGAACGCGTTCAGCAGCGAGATCACTACCGGCATGTCGGCGCCGCCGATCGGCAGCACGAAGAGAACGCCGAAGACGAGCGCGCCTGCGAGCATCGCCGCGAGCACCCACTGGTGCTCGTACCCGGCGACGATCGCGGCTCCCGCGGCGACGAGCGCTCCGAACAGCAGCATGTTGACGAACTGCTGCCCCGGATACGTGATCGGCTGGCCCTGCAGGATCCCCTGCAACTTCGCGAACGCGATCATCGACCCGGCGAACGACAGGGAGCCGATCAGCCCGGAAAGGACGACCGCCACGGAGACGTCCCCGTGCAACCGGCCCGCCGCGGGCGCGAGATTGTGGAACTCCGCAAGCGACACGAGCGCGGCCGCGCCGCCGCCGACGCCGTTGAACAGCGCCACCATCTGCGGCATCGCGGTCATCTTCACCCTGCGTGCGCCGACCGCACCGAACACGGCGCCGATCGCCGCGCCGACGGGAATGCGCCAGCCGATGTGCAGATGCTGGTGCGCGAGCGTGACACCGATCGCGATCGCCATGCCGACTGCGCCGACCCAGTTCCCGCGCCGCGCCGTCGTCGGCGACGACAGGAAGCGCAGCGCGAGGATGAAGCAGATGATCGTGACGAGGTAGAGCAGGTTCGAGACGTTCTGGCTCACTGCTTGCCCTCGCCGCCCGGCGGGCGTTTCGCGCGGCCCTTGAACATCTCGAGCATGCGGTCCGTGACGACGAAGCCGCCGACGACGTTCGCGGCGCCGAGGATCACTGCGATGAACCCGACCCAGCCCGTGAGCGTGTCGGGATGCACGATGCCCGCCACGAGGATCGCACCGACGATGACGATGCCGTGGATCGCGTTCGTCCCCGACATGAGCGGCGTGTGCAGCAGCGTCGGCACCTTCGAGATCACCTCGATGCCGAGGAAGATCGCGAGCGCGAGGATCGTCAGCTCGACGACGACGTGCGCGAAATGGCTCATGACGCCGACCTCGTCACGCACGCTCCGGCGGTGATCTCGTCCTCCCAGTCGAGCGACAGCGTCCCGCCGGGTGCGAGATGCGTTAGCAGCGACGCGACGTTGCGCGCGTAGAGCTGGCTCGCGTGACCGGCCATGCGGCTCGGCAGGTTGAGCAGGCCGACGACCGTGACCCCGCCGACGTCGACGACCTCGCCCGGACGCGTGACCTCGCAGTTGCCGCCCGTCTCGGCGGCGAGGTCGACGATGACCGAGCCACGCCGCATCCGCTCGACCGCGCTTGCGGGAATGAGCCGCGGCGCGGGCCGGCCCGGAATCGCCGCCGTCGTGATCACCGCGTCGAACTCCGGAATGCGCTCCTCGAGCGCGGCCTGCTGGCGCTGCTGCTCCTCCGCGGTGAGCTCGCGCGCGTAGCCGCCCTCGGTCTCCTCGCCGACGACGCCGAGGTCGAGGAACGTCGCGCCGAGCGACTGCACCTGCTCGCGCACCGCAGGCCGCACGTCGAAGCCGGAGACCACGGCGCCCAGGCGCCGCGCCGTCGCGAGCGCCTGCAGTCCCGCGACGCCGGCGCCGAGGACGAGCACCTTCGCAGGCGCGATCGTCCCTGCCGCCGTCGTCAGCATCGGGAAGAAGCGGGGAAGACGGTCGGCCGCGATCAGCGTCGCCTTGTACCCGGCGACGGTCGCCTGCGAGGAGAGGGCGTCCATCGGCTGTGCACGCGTGATGCGAGGGATCGACTCCATCGCGAACGCGACGACGCCGCGCGACGCGAGCCGGTCGATCGCCGGCCGGTCGGTCAGCGGCTGCAGGAACGCGATGAGCACCTGCCCGCCGCGCAGCTTCGTCTCCTCTTCCTCGGTCGGCTTCGCGACCTTGACGACGACGTCGGTGTCGCGCCAGGCGTCCTCGACGAGCTCGGCTCCCGCCGCCTCGTACGCGTCGTCGGCGAAGCCCGCGGCCTCGCCCGCGCCGCGTTCGACCGCGACCGTGAAGCCCTCGAGCCTCGCGACGACTTCCGGGACGACGGCGACACGCTCCTCGCCCGCGGTCCGTTCCCTGGGGACGCCCACCCGCATCGGCGCGACGGTATCGCAAACAGTGGGCGACGCTTTTCGGTGACCGCGCCCACCTAAACTCCGGCGCGTGGCGGCTTCGTGACGCACCTTCTCTCGACCTACGGGCTCGTGCTCGTGTTCCTCGTCGTCGCGCTCGAGACGGTCGGGATCCCGCTTCCGGGCGAGACCGCGCTCGTGGCCGCGGCGGTGCTCGCGCAGCAGGGCCACTTCTCGATCGTGTGGGTGATCGTCGTCGCGGCAGCCGGGGCGATCGTCGGGGGCAGCGCCGGCTACTGGCTCGGGTACCGGGGCGGCCGGAAGCTGCTCGAGCGGATCCCGATCCTGCACCGCCACGCCGAGCGGGTCCTGCCGTCGGCCGAGCGCTTCTTCGAGCGGCACGGCCCCGCCGCGGTCTTCTTCGCGCGCTTCGCTGCCTTCCTGCGGATCTTCGCCGCGTGGATCGCCGGGATCAGCCGCATGCCGTGGTGGCAGTTCTTCGCCTGGAACGCGTTCGCGGCGATCATCTGGGCGACCGCGATCGGCCTGCTGGCCTACGAGCTCGGGCACGTCGTCGAGCGATACGGCCTCTACGCGGGCATCGCGATCGGCGTTGTCGTCGTCGGCGCATTCTTCGCTGCACGGCTCTGGCAGCGGCGCAGCCTCGAACGCCGCTGAATTTCCCTCCGAATTTCCTCTCCTGTACTCTCTTCCGCAGGCGAAAGAGGGAGGAGAGAATTGGCTCGCAGAACGGTTCTCGTCTGTGACGACTGCGGCAAGGAAGTCGGTGAGAACAGAGGGGCGTCGATGCGCGTGACGTACACCGATGCGCGGCGCGGGTCCAAAGTCGCGGACCTCTGCGACGATTGCGCCGGGAAAATGCCGGGTCGCGCAGCGGCGCGGCGCGGACGCCGGCCGAAGACCGCCGCGGTCTAGCCGCTCGATTCGCGCACGCAGCACGGATTGGCTCCGGCGCGCGCGCAGGGATCGTCCTCGGGCAGCACTACGATGGCCCGATGGGTCTGAGCCTCGTCGCAGGCCCCGCCAACGCGGGCAAGGTCGCGCTGCTTCTCGATCGCTATCTGGCGCGTCTCGACGACGAGCCGTACCTGATCGTGCCGAACCGGTCGGACGTCGACCGCGTCGAGCGCGACCTCCTGCGCCGCTGCGGCTGCCTGCTCGGCGGGACGATCGGGACCTTCGACGACCTCTTCGAGCGACTCGCCGCGCCGGGGGGCGCCCCGGCGAGCGACGCGCAGCGGCTGCTCGTCGTCCGGCGCGCGATCGCCCGCGTCCGGGAGCAGCTCGAGGGGCTCACCCGTTCCGCGTCGTCGGGCGGCTTCGCCGAGACGCTCCTCGCCGCGGTCGGCGAGCTCGAGTCGGGACTCCTCGACCCGCACGACCTCGACGGCGAGCTCGCCGCGCTCTACGCCGCCTACCGCGCGGAGCTCGACCGCGTCGGCCTGCGCGACCGCGACCTGCTGCGACGGAGCGCGGTCGACCGGCTCGAGAACGAGCTCGACGCCTGGCACGGCGAGCCCGTCTTCGCGTACGGCTTCGAGGACCTGACGGCCGCCGAGTGGTCGCTCCTCGATGCGCTCGCGGGCCGCACGGAGGTACACGTGTCCCTGCCGTACGAGCCGGGGCGCACTGCGTTCGCGTCGCTGCGGCGCACCGCCGAGGACCTCGCCGCCCTCGCCTCGGGCCGCCTCGACGAGCTCGCGCCGCTCGCACGCGACGTACCGGCGGCGCTCGCGCACCTCGAGCGCGGGCTCTTCGAGTCGACGTCGAAGGCGCCCCTCGACGGCGGCATCCAGTTCCTCGAAGGGGCGGGGACGCGGGCCACGCTCGAGCTCGTCGCCGACGAGCTGCTCGCGTTGTTGCGTCGCGGTGTTCCCGCGGAGGAGATCGGCGTCGTCGTCCCCTCGGTGCAGCGGTGGCGCGCTCCGCTCGAGACGGTGTTCGGCACCTTCGACATCCCGCACGCAGTCGAAGGGCGTGTGCGCCTCGGCTCGACGCCGTTCGGGCACGCACTCCTCTCGCTCCTTCGCTTCGCCTGGGCCGACGGCGCGCGGCGCGAGCTCTACGCGTTCTTGCGCTCGCCCCACTCCGGCATCGCGCGCCCGAGCGTCGACTATGCGGAAGGCCGCCTGCGCGGACGTGTCGTCAACCGGCCGGAACGCGTCGAGGAGGAGACGGAGAAGCTGCGTTCCGCGCCGCTCGTCGCATTGCGCGACCTGCGCGATGCCGCCTCGCCGGTCGTCGGTGCGCGCGAGCTCGTGCGCGCGATGCTTCGGAACGCGCACGGTCTGTCGAGCCCGCCCGTGGGAACCGCAGCGCGGCAGGACCTGCGCTGCGCCGGCGCTGCTATCTCACTGCTCGACGAGCTCGAGGAGTGGGGGCTCCTCGGCGAGCCGCTCTCGACCGACGACATCGTCGCCGCGCTCGAACGCGCCGACGTCCAGCTCGCTCCCGCGGCGGAGGCTGGTCGCGTCGCCGTGCTCGATCTCCCGCGCGCACGCACGCGTCACTTCCGCGCGGTGTTCGTGCTCGGGTTGGAGGAAGGGTCGCTGCCTCGCCGCGGCGCGTCGTCGGCGCTCCTCGACGACGACCGGCGTCGCGAGCTCGGACGGCGTCTCGAGCGACCTGATCCCGTGAGTCGCGACCGCTACCTCTTCTACACGGCGTGCACACGCGCGACGGAGCGGCTCGTGCTGGTGCGCGAAGCAGCGACGGACGAGGGCTCGCCGCGCGAGGCGAGTCCGTTCTGGAGCGAGGTGACGGCGCTCTTCGACGAAGACGACGTTCGGCGCGCCACGCGCCGGCGTGCGCTCTCCCAGCTCACCTGGCAGCTCGACGACTCGCCGACCGAGCGCGAGCGCGTGCGCGCGCTCGCGCGTCTCACGGGCGATGGTGACGTCGACGCCGCGGTCGCACTCGCGGATGCGAACGGCTGGACGCGCCGCCTCCAGCGCGCGCGAAACGCCTTCGAGCGGCGCACCAGGCTGCGCAACCCGGCGCTGCTCGCCGAGCTCGGCGCGCGGCGCGTGTTCTCTGCGACCGAGCTCGAACGGTTCGCCGACTGCTCGTCGGCGTGGCTCTTCGAGCGGGTGATCGACCCGAAGGACATCGACGCGGAGCCGGACGCGATGCTGCGCGGCAAGGTCGCGCACCAGGCGCTCTACACGTTCTACGGCGGCCTGCCGAAGGAGCTCGGAACGGAGCGCGTCGACGAGGCGAACCTCGAGCCGGCGCTCGCGTTTCTCGAGCGGTGTCTCGACGAGGCGCTGCGCGGCGGGGTGCGGCTCGATCTGACGGACGTGCAGGCAGCGGAGCTGCGTGTCGGGCTGCGCCACGACCTCGAGCGCTTCGTGCGCGAGGAGGCGCGCTCGCCGCTGCAGCTCGTCCCGCGCCGTTTCGAGGTCGGCTTCGGCAGCGACCGCTCGGCGCCCGAGCTCCAGCGCGGGCTCGATCTCGGCGACGGTCTCTTCGCGAGCGGGAAGATCGACCGGATCGACCTCGACCCGTTCAGCGCGCGCGGCATCGTGCAGGACTACAAGTCGGGGAAGGGGTCGTACTCGGCCGCGCAGATCGACGCGGAGCACCGGCTGCAGGTGCCGCTCTACATGCTCGTGCTGCGCGACCTCGTCGGCGTCGAGCCGATCGGCGGCGTCTACCGCGCGCTCGCCGGCGGCGGGTCGGCGCGCGGGATGCTCCGCACCGACGCACGCGAAGACCTGCCGGGCTTCAAGCCGAACGACTACCTCGACGAGGAGGCGTTCTGGGCGCAGGTCGAGAGCGCGCGCGACCGCGCCCGCACGAACGCCCAGCGCATCCGCCGCGGCGACGTCGCGCACGACCCGCGCGGGGGCGAGTGCCCGCCGTGGTGCGACCTCTGGACGATGTGCCGGGTGGCGCGCGCATGAACGACCAGCAGCTCGCCGCGGTCGAGGCGCGCGGTGAGGTCTTCGTCTCCGCGGGCGCCGGGACCGGCAAGACGTCGGTGCTCGTCGAACGGTTCGTGCGCGCGGTGTGCGACGAGGGCCTAGACGTCGAGTCCGTTCTCGTGATCACCTACACGCGCAAGGCTGCTGCCGAGCTTCGCTCGCGGATCCGCTCCGCGCTCGTCGCACGCGCACGCCACGACCTCGCACGTGAGCTCGACGGCGCGTGGATCTCGACGATCCACGGGTTCTGTGCGCGGCTTCTGCGCGCGAACCCGTTCCCCGTCGGCATCGACCCGCGCTTCCGCGAGCTCGACGAGGAGCAGGGCGCCGTGGTGCGCGGCGAGGCCTTCGAGCTTGCCCTCGCGGAGTTCTGCGCGTCGGGTGAGGACGCGCAGCTGCGGCTGCTCGCGACGTATGGCAGCCGCGGGCTCCGTCGCATGCTCACCGGCGTGTACGAGACTCTGCGCTCGGCCGGGCGCGACCTCGTTCTCGAGCTCGGCGAGCTACCCGATCTCGACGCGGCTCTCGCACGGCTTCACGCCGAGGCGAACCTGCTCGTCGCCGATCCCGACGCGACGCCGCGCCAGCGCGACGCCGCGCGCGGCGCGCTCGGTCTTACGTGCGTCGTCGAGGACCTGCTCGACCTCGGGCCGTTCCAGGCGCGCGGCGCGCGCGCGACCGCGTACGAGCAGGCGCGCAAGGCCGTCCAGCAGGCGGCTCTCGAGGTGCTCGCCGCGCACGACAAGGCGCTCCTGCAGGAGCTCCTCGACCGCTTCGCCGCCGCGTACGCCGCCGCGAAGGAGCGCGAGTCCGCACTCGACTTCGAGGATCTGCAGCTCTTCGCGCGCAACCTCCTGCGCGACCACGCGCGCGTGCGCGAGATCGAGCAGCTGCGATTCCGCACGATCATGGTCGACGAGTTCCAGGACACGAATGCGCTGCAGTGCGAGCTGATCGACCTGCTTGCCGGCGGCCCGGCGAAGGACGTGTTCTTCGTCGGCGACGAGTTCCAGTCGATCTACGGCTTCCGCCACGCCGACGTGAGCGTCTTCCGCGCGCGCCGGCAGGCCGCGTCGCAGCGGCTGCCGCTCACCGAGAACTACCGCTCGCGGCCCGAGGTGCTCGCGGCCGTCAACTATCTCTTCGAGCCCGAGTTCGGCGACGGCTTCCAGCCGCTCACGGCGGCGCGCGACTTCCCCGACCCGGTGTTCGGGCATCCGATCGAGCTGCTCGTCACCGACAAGGATTCCTACCGCGGGACCGGGGAGCACTGGCGGCGCGCGGAGGCGCGTCACATCGCGCGGCGCGTGCGCGATCTCGTCGACGCCGAGGTCGCATCGCCCGGCGAGATCGTGCTCCTCTTCGCCGCGGGAACCGACGCGGACGCCTACGAAGAGGAGCTGCGCGCGCAGGGCCTGCCGACGTACCGCGCGACCGGGCGCGGCTACTTCGGCCAGCAGCAGGTCGTCGATCTACTCATGTACCTGCGCCTGCTGCACAACCGCTACGACGACGAGGCGCTCGTGAGCGTGCTCGCGTCTCCGTTCGTCGGCGTGTCCAACGACGCGCTCGTGCTCATCCGCAGGCATGCGGGGCGGCGCCCGCTCTTCACGGGAATCGAGCGGTCGCTACCGGATGCGGTCGACGCCGAGGACGAGCGCCTGCTGAAGGCGTTCAAGCAACGCTACGAGCGGCTGGTCGCGTTCTCGGCGCGCGCGTCGCTCGAGCAGCTGTGCGAACAGGTCGTCTGCGAGCACGACTACGACCTCGCCGTGCTCGCGCGCTGGGACGGCAAGCGCCGCTACGCGAACCTGCGCAAGCTGATGCGCCTCGCGCGTGCCTACGAGGAGCTCCGCGGCCGCGACGTCGAGGGATTCGTCCGCTTCATCCGCGACCAGGAGGCCCTCGGCGCCGCACAGCTCGAGGCGGTGTCCGAGGAGGAGGGCGGCGACGCCGTTCGCCTGCTCACGATCCACGGCGCGAAGGGGCTCGAGTTCAAGGTCGTCGTCGTCGCCGACGCGGGGCGGGACACCGGCCGTGTTCCCGGCTCGGACGAGATACTCGCCCGCGCCGACGGGCGCTTCGGCTTCAAGGTCGTCCATCCCGCGACCGGCGGGAAGCATTCCGTTTTCGAGTACGAGCGCGTGCGCGAGGCCGAGCAGGCCGACGAGGAGGCCGAGCGTCTGCGTCTCTACTACGTCGCGATGACGCGCGCGATCGACCGGCTCATCGTGTCGGGCGCCGTCGACAGGAACCGTGCGACGCCGATCGGCTGGGTTCTCTCACGGCTCGACTGCGAGGAGGAGCTCGCCGCGGCGGACGGTCCGTTCGAGCTCGCGCGCGACGCGGCACGGTTCCTCGTCACCGTCGACCGGCCGGGCGCGGTCGCGGAGGAGGCGGACGAGGTGCTGCAGGACGGGCAGCTCGCGCTCTTCGCCGAGCTGCCGGATGCAGCTCCCGTCCCCGGCTACCGGTTGCCCGAGCTCGTCGCGCCGCCCGCGCCGCCGCTTCACCGCGTGCGGCGGCTGTCGTACTCCGCGCTTGCGCTGTACGAGCGGTGCTCCTACCGCTACTACGCCGAGCGCGTCGCCGGGCTGCGCGAGACGCACCGCTCCGGGGAGGGGGACGGTCTCGCCGCGACGGCGATCGGCGACGCGGTGCACCGCCTGCTCGAGCTCGTCGACCTGCGCGCGCCGCGCATGCCGGACCTGGCACACGTCTCGACCTGGTATCCGGCCGCGAGCGCGCTCGAACTCGAGCGGATCGAAGGCTTCGTGCGCTCCTACTGCGAGTCGGAGGTTGCAGCCCGCATCGCGTCGTTGCCCGGCGCGCGCCCCGAGCGGCCGTTCGCGTTCGAGCACGACGGCGTGCTCCTGCACGGCCGCCTGGACGTGCTGCACCGCGACGGCGCGCGTGCGCTCGTGCTCGACTACAAGACGAACCTGCTCGGCGACCATTCGCCTGACGAAATCGTCGAGTCGGAGTACCGGTTGCAGCGGCTCGTGTACGCGCTCGCCTGCTTCCGCGCCGGAGCTGACGAGGTCGAGGTCGTCTACACGTTCCTCGAGCGTCCCGACGCCGTGGTCTCGACGATGTTCACTCGTGATCAGCTGGAGGAGCTCGAAGCGGAGCTGTCCGTGGCGATCGCGCGGATCAACGACGGCGAATTCGTGGCTACGCCGAGCGACTTCGCGTGCTTCGAATGTCCCGCGCTCGACCTCGTGTGCGCCGGGCCCGCGCTCCGCGGCGGCGGCCTCGCGGCTCCGCGTGCCGCGCTCGCGGCGGGCTAGGGCTTCAGCCCGGCGACGTACGCCGAGGCCGCGCGCAGGACGGCGACGGCGTCGACGGTGCTCACCGCTGCCGCGTCCCCGCGAACGGAGATGTATTCGCCGTTCACGATCGTGTCGCACCCGACCTGGTGCGCATCTGGGTCGTAGCCGCACTCGGCCGACTGGCCGATCTCCGGGGAGAAGATGGCTTGCGCGTTCGTCGGGTTCGCAGTACCGACGGAAAGCGTGCGGGTGACGCTCGTGCATGCGCTGCTCTGGCACGGAATGGTGAGCGGCGAGAACGTCACGTCGTATTCGACCGACGTCGAGCTCATCACGACGGCGCCGACCGAGCCGTACCCGTAGCCCTGCGTCGGCACGACCGGGTTCATGCTCTCGACCGTGAAGCCGGCCGGCGCCCTGAAGCGGTTGCTGAGGACGGCCCGCGACATCGGCGTATTCGCCAGCATCGTGGACGCGCGCTGGGTCGAGACGACGCCGGGCGGCAGCGGCGTGGTCGTCCCGTTGATCGTGTACGTGGCTCTCCCTGACCCGCCGCACGCCGAGAGCGCGAGACCGGCTGTGGCGGCGAGCGCCGCGAGGACGACTCCACGAAGCACGCGCCGATTATCGACTACCGTCGCCGCGATGGCGAGGAGCTACGTGGCCGAGGCACGAAGGCGGGTCGGCCCGAAACGCGACCGGATCCGGCCGATCATCGACCGGCTCGCGGTGGAGCACGCCGACGCGAGGATCGCGCTCAACTTTGCGAACCCGCTCGAGCTGCTTGTGTCGGTGATGCTCTCGGCGCAGACGACCGACGTGAACGTGAATCGCGTCACCGAGACGCTGTTCCGGAAGTATCGTCGGCCCGAGGACTATCTCGCGGTGCCGGTCGAAGAGCTCGAGCGCGACATCTACGCGACGGGCTTCTACCGGCAGAAGGCGAAGTCGCTGCGTGGCACGATGCGCATGCTCGTCGAGGAGTACGGGAGCGAGGTACCCACGGACTTCGACGCGTTGCTGCGGCTACCCGGCGTCGCGCGCAAGACGGCGAACGTCGTCGCGGCGGAGCGCGGCGACCCGCAGGGCATCGTCGTCGACACGCACGTGCGGCGTCTCTCGCAGCGGCTTGGCTTCACGCGGGAAGAGGACCCGGTGAAGATCGAACGCGACCTCGTGAAGCTCGTTCCGCGGAGCGACTGGGCGCGCTTCCCGCACCTCCTCATCTGGCACGGCCGGCGCGTTTGCGACGCACGCCGTCCGGCGTGCGAACGCTGCGTCGTGAGCGACCTGTGCCCTAGCTCGCGCGTGGGGTGAGCGCGACGAGCAGGCCGCCGTCGTCGTCGTAGGCGGGGAAGAAGTCCGCCGTGACGGCCTTGTCGAGGCCCGCACGCGTCTTGATCGCGAGCTCCTGGCCGAGCTTGCGCACGCCCCATTCGCGCACGACCTGCACGGGCTCGCCGTTCGAGAGGTGCAGCGCCTCGACGACGTCGCGGCCCATCAGCTCCTCCTCCATGAACCCCGTCAGCTCGAACACCCCGCGACCCGTCGCGAGGACGCGTGCGTCCTGGTCGCAGACGATGAACCCGGTCGCCTGCGCCGGGTAGTAGTCGTCGAGCAGCTCGAACAGGAATCCGAACCCGCAGTGACGGCAGGCCGGGGAGTCGGTCGAGAAGCCTTCGCGCCCGTCGATGTCGACCGAGCGCTCCTTGCAGCGCGGGCAGATGTAGTGCGGCATGTGACCAGGGTAGCGGGCCTCAGAGCCACCTTTTCCAGCGGAAGTACGCGAGCTGGCCGATCGTCGTCACGACGATGAGGCCCCACGACCACCAGTAGCCGAAGCTCCAGCCGAGCTCCGGGATGTCGTGGAAGTTCTGGCCGTAGAGCCCGACGATGAAGGTCGGCACGAGGAGGAGCGACGCGACCATCGTCAGGCGCTTCATGACCTCGTTCTGGTCGTTCGCGATCTTCGACTGGAAGTAGTCGCGCACCCCGGCGATGAGGTCGCGTGAGGTCTCGAGGCCGTCGGTCGCGCGAAGGAGCTTGTCGTACGCGTCCGCGAAGTGCAGCTCGACCTCGCGCGGGAACAGGTCGTAGGTGTCGAGCTCGACGCGGTCGTCGACGATCGCGCGCACCGCATCGCGCGTCGGAGAAAGCGTGCGGCGTATGTGGAGCAGGTCGTGCCGGAACGACGAGATGCGGTTGCGGATGCGCGCCGGCCGCCACTTCTCGATGTTGTCCTCGAGCTCGTCGATCTCCTCGTCGATGTCGTCGATCAGGTCGAGGTAGCGCTCCGCGATGTCGTCGACGAGACGGAACAGGTACATGCCGATCGGCTCGTGCGCGTGACACGCGTCCTTCGCCGGCTTCGGGTCGTACGGTTTCTCACCGGCCGGCGTCTTCGACACGGTCACGAACTGCTCGGGCGTGAGGATGAAGTCGACCTCCTCGTAGTACACCCGGTCCTCCTCGCGCACGGCGACGGCGACGAGGAGGACGCCGACGACGTACGAGCCGTGCGACTCGATGCGCGGCCGCGGCTCGTCGTCGTGCACGAGCGGCGCGAGGAGCACGTCGACGGCCGCGGGGTGCAGCTCGGCCGGCAGATGCCGGCGGAGCTCGTCCGGAGTCGGGTCGACGAGGTCGACCCAGCGCACGTCCTCGGCCACCCGCCGAGGCTAGCGCTAGCGGCTGACGGTGAGGGCCGTCCCGGGATGGCCCTCGAGCGCCGCGAGGTAGCGCTCGGCGTCGAGCGCGCCCATGCAGCCGGAGCCCGCCGCCGTGACCGCCTGCCGGTAGACGTGGTCCTGCACGTCGCCGACCGCGAAGACGCCCGGGATGTTCGTCTCAGTGGAGCCGGGCCTCGTCACGAGGTAGCCGTTCTCGTCGTGGTCGAGCTGGTCGACGAAGAGCTTCGTGTTCGGCTCGTGGCCGATCGCGACGAAGACGCCCTGCGCGTCGTGCTCGATCGTCTCGCCCGTCTCCGTGTTGCGGAGGCGCACGCCGGTGACCGCGTTGTCGCCGAGGACCTCGTCGACGACGTACGGCGTCAGGAACTCGATCTTGTGGTGGTCGATCGCGCGCTTGACCATGATCTGCGACGCGCGGAAGTCGTTGCGACGGTGGACGATGGTCACCTTCGTTCCGAAGCGCGTCAGAAAGAGCGCCTCCTCGAACGCGGAGTCGCCGCCGCCTACGACGACGATCGGCTTGTCGCGGAAGAACGCCCCGTCGCATGTCGCGCACGCGGAGACGCCGCGCCCCTGCAGGCGCTGCTCGGAATCGAGGCCGAGCCAGCGTGCGCTCGCGCCGGTGGCGACGATGACCGCACGGGCGCGGTACTCCTCGTCGCCGACCCAGATGCGGAAGGGCTGCTCGGAGAGATCGACCCTGGTGACGTCGTCGGTGACGAACTCCGCGCCGAAGCGCTCCGCCTGCCGGCGGAAGTCCGCCATCATCTCCGGCCCCATGATCCCGTCGGCGTAGCCGGGGTAGTTCTCGACGTCGCTCGTGACCATCAGCTGGCCGCCCCACTGGAAGCCCTCGATCACGAGCGGCTCGAGGTCGGCGCGCGCGCTGTAGAGCGCTGCGGTGTAGCCGGCCGGGCCGCCGCCGATGATGACCAGCTCACGTACGTCGTTGGTGCTCAAGCGTCCTCCTCGAATGAAACGGTCGCCGTATTAAACGCACGGCCGCGGTCGGAGCTTCCCTATTAGGCCACGAGTTCGCCGCAGAGGTGGAGCCGGCCGTCCCGGGTCTCGGCGATCTCCCAGGGGACATGTGGTTCCCAGCGGCCGGGACGGACGAGGTGGCGCACCTCGTGACCGTGGGCGTGGAGGAGCTCGGCGATGAGGCGCCTGTGGCAGCGTGGCCACGGCGTCTCCGAGCACATGAGGCAGGGCGCGGGGAGGGCGAGCACCTCGTCGAGCGCGGCCTGCCAGCCGGGCGTCGTCATCCGGGCGGCATACGAGCGGAAGGCGGGAACGCGGATGCATGCGAACCGCTCCTCGCCCGGCTCGCCGGACAGGCGCCCGCCGAGCGCCTCCGCGTGCTCGTAGGCGATGCCGGCCTCGTCGAGGGCCGCGACGAGCGGGCCCTGGTTGAACTGGGGGTTCCGGCGCGACCCGGGGAAGCGGCGCACGTCCACGAGCGTCTCGACGCTCGCCTCCCGGAGCACGGCGACGAGCTCTTCCAGCGGCCGGCGGTGTGGATTAGCATCGACCCGCCGCAGGGTAAGCAGTGGTCTGTGGCTCGCGCGGCGGTGACCTGGGAGACGCTTCGCGAGCTTGCGAACTTCCGTTCCGAGAGCGGCTGCGCGGTCAGCCTCTACGTCGACCTCGACCCGTCGACGGCGCCGACGCCTGCGGATGCGGAGACCCGCTTCAACTCGCTCCTCAACGCCGCCGAGCGCGCGACCGAGGAGCG
>JAFAHG010000111.1 GCA_019237315.1 Actinomycetota bacterium | reverse complement strand
CGAGGCGACGCGCGTCCTGGGGCGCTGGTTGCGCGACGTGATGTCCGCCAACATGCAGACGTTCCGGCTGTTCGGTCCCGACGAGACGGCGTCGAACCGTCTCGACGACGTCTTCGAGGTGACGAACCGGACCTGGACCGAGCGCGTCATCCCGACCGACGACCACCTTGCGCTCGACGGGCGCGTGATGGAGGTCCTGAGCGAGCATCAGTGCGAGGGCTGGCTCGAGGGCTATCTCCTCACCGGGCGGCACGGGCTCTTCGCGTGTTACGAAGCGTTCATCCAGATCGTCGACTCGATGGTCAATCAGCACGCAAAGTGGCTCAAGGTCGCGGGCGAAGTTTCCTGGCGCAGGCCGGTCTCGTCGCTCAACTACCTGCTCAGCTCGCACGTGTGGAGACAGGACCACAACGGGTTCAGCCATCAGGACCCCGGCTTCATCGATCACGTCGTCAACAAAAAGGCCGCCGTCGTGCGCGTCTATCTGCCGCCCGACGCGAACACGCTGCTCTCGGTCGCCGACCATTGTTTGCGCAGCCGCAACTACATCAACGTGATCGTCGCCGGGAAGCAGCCGGCGCCGCAATGGCTCGATATGGACGCCGCGGTCCGCCACTGCACGGCAGGGGTGGGGATCTGGGATTGGGCCTCGAGCGACGGCGACGACGCTCCGGATGTCGTGATCGCGTGCTGCGGCGACGTCCCCACTCTCGAGGCGCTCGCCGCGACGAGCTTCCTGCGCGAGCACGTCGCCGATATACGGATCCGTTTCGTCAATGTCGTCGACTTAATGTCGCTCGAGTCGCCCGACGCGCATCCGCACGGGATCTCGGATGCGGACTTCGATGCGATCTTCACGACCGACGTGCCCGTGATCTTCGCGTTCCACGGCTATCCGTGGCTCATCCACCGCCTCACCTACAAGCGGCACGGGCACGACAACTTCCACGTCCACGGCTACATCGAGGAGGGAACGGTGACGACGCCCTTCGACATGTGCGTGCGCAACCGGATCGATCGTTTTCATTTGGCCGGCGACGTGCTCGACCGGGTCGACCGTCTGCGCGACCGGAGCGGTCACCTCAAGCAGAAGATCTCCGACCTGCTCGTCGACCATCACCGGTACATCGTCGAGCACGGCGACGACATGCCGGAGATCCGCGATTGGGTCTGGCCGGGGCCGTAAGCGCTCAGGCCGTCCGCGCGAGGACGACGGCGCGTGCGAGCATCCAGTTCTCACGCGCGGCGATGACGTGAACGCCGGCGTCCCCGGCGATTCCGTCGAGGATCCGCTCGCGCAAACCGGCCGCGTTCTCGCCGATCCCGCCGGTAAACGCAAGCAGATCGGCACCGCCCAGGACCGCGAGCATCGCGCCGAGCGCGGCTTTCGTGCGCCACACCAAGACCTCGAGCGCGAGCTGCGCGTCCGCATCGCCGCTCGCGGCCAAAAGCTCGCGCACGTCGCTGCTGCGGCCCGAGATCCCGAGCAGTCCGGATCGCCGTTCGAGCATCTCGGCCAGCTCGCCGGCCGTGGTCCCTTCCTGCAAGAGGTGAAGCAGAAGACCCGGATCGACCGAGCCGCTGCGCGTCGCCATCGGAATCCCCTCGAGCGGCGTGAAGCCCATCGTCGTGTCGATGCTCGCGCCGTCGCGCACGGCGCACAGCGACGAGCCGCCGCCGAGATGGAGGGTCACGATGCGCGCGTGCACGACGTCGCGCTGCGCCTCGTACGCGGCGCGATGTGCCGCGTACTCGTGGCTGAGGCCGTGAAAGCCGCGGCGCCGCAACCCTCGCCGCGTGAGCTCGCGCGGGATCGCGTATGTGTATGCGGCCGGGGAGAGCGTGCGGTGGAAGGCTCCGTCGGCGACCGCGTATTGCGGGATCGCCGGTGCGCTCTGCGTGATCGCCGCAGCGGCGCGCAGCGCGGGCGCATCGTGCAACGGCGCGTCGGCGCCGACGACGCCGAGCTGCGCGCGCGCGCGGTCGTCGAGCAGCGTCACCGCGTCCCATTCGTCGGGAACGCGGACGATGCGGTGCGCGACCGCGTCGGGGCGGTCCGCGCAGCCGGCTTCGATCGTCGCATAGCGCGCGAGCGGATCGGGAGGCTGCGCGATCGGCGGCAGCGGTGCGTCGAGCGCGTACATCTCGAGCTTGAGCGACGTCGAGCCGGCGTTGACCGTGAGGAGCCGCACGCCGCGC
>JAFAHG010000106.1 GCA_019237315.1 Actinomycetota bacterium | reverse complement strand
GCGGTCTGGGATCCGAGCTGCGGTGACGGGGACGGTGGATTCCACACCCGGACTATACCTCGGATCCGAGACGGGAAACCAGCCCCGATCACTATCGTCCCCGCCGATGGCGACCCAGCTCCACGAGCCGGCGACCGGGGAACCGCTTGCCGAGGTCGAGCTCGCGGATGAGGCGGCGGTCGACGAGGCGGTCGTCGCCGCCCGGACGGCGCTCGAGGGCGACTGGCGGAAGGTCTCGCCGAACGAGCGATCGCGGCTCCTCCACGCGCTCGCCGACGCCCTCGCCGCGAACCGGAAGGAGTTGGCCGAGCTCGAGGCGCGGAACGTCGGCAAGGCGATCTCGTCGGTGAAGGCCGAGCTCGCCCAGGCGGTCGAGAACTTCCGCTTCTACGCGAGCGGCATCGCGTCGATCGCCGGCCGCACGAGTCCGCTCGGCGGGTCGCTCCTCTTCTACTCGCTGCGCGAGCCGGTCGGGGTCTGCGCGCAGATCGTGCCGTGGAACTACCCGCTGATGCTCGCCTCGTGGAAGGTCGCGCCCGCGCTCGCCGCGGGGTGCACCGTCGTCCTGAAGCCCGACCCGCTGACGCCGCTCACGGCGCTCCGCCTCGCCGAGCTCGCGACGGAGGTCGGCATCCCGCCGGGCGTCGTCAACGTCGTCCCCGCGGATGCGGCCGTCGGGTCGTATCTCGTGCGCCATCCGGGCGTCGACAAGGTCGCGTTCACCGGCTCGACGCGGACGGGCGGCGAGATCATGCGGCTCTGCTCGGATCCGATCAAGCGCGTCAGCCTCGAGCTCGGCGGCAAGAGCCCGAACATCGTCTTCGCCAACGCGGATCTCGCCGACGCCGTCCCGAGCTCGGCGTGGGCGATCTTCTACGCGGCCGGTCAGTCGTGCGAGGCGCGCTCTCGGCTCCTCGTCGAGGAGTCGGTCTACGACGAGGTCGTCGCACAGCTGACGGAGCTCGCAGCGCGCGTGAAGGTCGGCGACCCGCTCGACGCAGAGACGCAGATGGGCTCCCTGATCTCGGCGGCGCACCGCGACCGCGTGCACGGGTTCGTGGCGGAGACGGACGGCGAGGTGACGACGGGCGGCGCGATTCCGGACGGTGCCGGCGCGTTCTACCCACCGACGGTGGTCGCGCGACCCGGCTCGGCGAGCCGCGCGATGCAGGAGGAGATCTTCGGGCCCGTCGTCGTCGTGACGCCGTTCGCGGACGAGGACGAGGCGGTGCGGCTCGCGAACGACGTGCGCTACGGGCTGATGGCGACGGTGTGGACGGGCGACCCCGCGCGCGGGCATCGCGTCGCGTCGCGGATCAAGTCGGGCACGGTCGGCATCAACACGCCGTACTCGGCGTTCCCCGGCGTGCCGTTCGGCGGGTACAAGCAGTCCGGCTTCGGCCGCGAGCTCGGCCTCGAGACGCTCGACCTCTACCTCGAGACGAAGTCCGTGCTCGTGCGGACGGGCGCGCGCGGCAGCAATCCCTTCGGCCTTTGAGGCCACGTCCGGGGTCTGACCCCGGACGTGGCCAGAATGGACGCGTGGGCCGGGTGCTCCAGCGACTCGACGAGCTGTACGCGATCGGGGCGACGCGTGTCGCGTACTCGGCGGAGGAAGACGCGGCGCACGAGCTCGCGGCGGGCTGGATGCGCGAGGCAGGTCTCGACGTGCGGGTCGACACCGCCGGCAACCTGATCGGCACGCGCGGTGCGCCGAAGGTCTGGTCGGGATCGCATCTCGACACGGTCCCCGACGGCGGCCGGTTCGACGGTGCGCTCGGGGTCGTCGCCGCGCTCGAGGTCGCTTCGCGCAGCGAGGTTCCGCTCGCGGTCGTCGCGTTCCGCGGCGAGGAGCGCGGTTGCATCGGCAGCCGGGCGTTCGCTGCCGCCGGAGAGCGGCCGCCGGCGTTCCTCGAGCTGCACATCGAGCAGGGCCCGGTCCTCGAGCGCGCGAACGAGCCGCTCGGCGTCGTCACCTCGATCCTCGGCCAGGTGCGGGCGGAGAGGGTCTTCGAGGGCCGCGCCGACCACGCAGGCACGACGCCGATGGCCGCGCGCGACGACGCACTCGTCGCAGCGGCCGAGTACGTGCTGCGGGTCCGCGCCGCAGCACGCGACGGCGCCGTCGCCACCGTCGGCCGCCTCGTCGTCCAGCCGGGCGAGGGGAACGTCGTCCCGGCGCGTGTGACGCTCTCGGTCGACGCGCGTGGGACCGACCTCGACCGCCTCGTCGCCGAGCTCGAGCTCGAGCCGACGTATCGCACCGAGCCCGTGGCGATGGGCGGCGCACCGCTCGCCGCGCTCCGCGAAGCCGTCCCCGGCGCGCCCGAGCTGGTGTCGGGCGCCGGTCACGACGCCGGCATCCTCGCCGCGGCGGGGGTCCCGACAGGGATGCTCTTCGTCCGCAGCCTGAACGGTGGCGCGAGCCATTCGCCGCGCGAGCTCTCGAGCGAGGAGGACGTCATGCGTGCGGTCGACGTCCTCGAGGCGGCGCTCGTTAGGATCGCGCAGTGACGGCCGAGCGCGAGGTGATGAGCTGGCAGGACCTCGGCGACGGCTCGCGCGAGCTCGCCGAGCTCGTTCACCGCGACGGATTCCGCCCCGACATCGTCCTCGCCATCGCGCGCGGCGGTCTCCTTGTCGCAGGCGCGCTCGCCTACGCGCTCGACGTGAAGAACACGTTCACGATGAACGTCGAGTTCTACACCGGTATCGACGAGCGTCTCGAGATGCCGATGCTGCTTCCGCCCGTCCCGGACCTCGTCGACTTTCAGGAGCAGCGCGTCCTGATCGCGGACGACGTCGCCGACACGGGGGCGACCCTGGCGCTCGTCAAGAGCTTCTGCGAGGGCAAGGTGGCCGAGGTGCGGTGCGCGGTCCTCTACGAAAAGTCCCGCTCGACGGTGCAATGCGAATACGTCTGGCGCCGGACCGATCGCTGGATCGACTTCCCGTGGAGCGCTCGGGCACCTGTCACCGCGCAGGTCGTCGTATAGTCGCTCAACCGCGGGAACACGCACCACGTTGAGGAGAGGAGCACATGACTAGGAAGCTGATCCCCGCCGGGGTCCTCGTGGCGTTCGTCGCGGCGGCGGCGCTCGTCGTCGCCGGGGCGGGCCAGGCGAGGCACACCGGCGCCTACAAGGTCGCCTGGATCCTCGTCGGGCCGCACAACGACGGCGGCTGGTCGCAGGCCCATTACAACGGGATGCTCTACGTCCAGAAGGCACTCGGCAGCAAGGTCCAGGTGACGTACAAGGAGAACATCGCCGTCGGCGCGCAGCTGCAGCAGACGGTCGCGAGCCTCGTCTCGCAGGGCTACAACATGATCTTCGGAACATCGTTCGGCTACTTCGACAAGGCGTTCGCGGCGAAATACCCGAACGTGAAGTTCGAACAGGCGACGGGCACGGATCTCGCGCCGAACCTGTCCGAGTACTACGGCGCCGGCGAGGACGCGATCTACCTCTCCGGCATGGCTGCCGGCGCGTCCGCGAAGTGCAACACGATCGGCTACGTCGTCGCGTTCCCGATCCCCGAGATCATCCGGCACACGAATGCGTTCGCGCTCGGCGCCCAGGCGACCCATCCGGGCGTGCAGACGAAGGTCGTCTTCACGAACTCGTGGTTCGATCCCTCCAAGGAGAAGAAGGCGGCGCAGAGCCTCCACGCGGCGGGTGCATGCGTGCTCGGTCAGAACGTCGACTCGCCGGCGACCGGTCAGTACGCCCAGTCGGTCGGGATCCCGTGGGTCGGCTACGACTCGAACGCCTCGCAGTTCGCGCCGAAGTCGTGGCTCACCGCAGCGGTCTACAACTGGGGGCCGTACTACCTGTCGCGCGTGAAGGCGGCGATGAACGGCACGTGGAAGCCGGCGTTCGTCTACGAGCCGATGAAGTCCGGCTTCACGACACTCGCGAAGTACGGCCCGGGCGTGAGCGCAGCGACGAAGACGGCGATCGCCGCGAAGATGAAGGCGATCAACGACGGGAGCTTCTACGAGTTCACCGGACCGCTCTACGACCAGAACGGCAAGTTGCGCGTCGCGAAGGGCGTGAAGCTCCAGGTGCTGAACGGTGGCACGGACAGCCTGTATGGGATGAACTGGTTCGTGAAAGGCGTGATCGGCAGCCCCACCGGCAAGTAGTGGCGCAGTCGAACGCAGAAGAGCTCGGACAGAGGGGCGCCAGCGGCGCCCCTCTGTCTTCCGCGGTCCTCATGCGCCGGATCCGCAAAAGCTTTCCCGGCGTCGTCGCGAACGACGGCGTCGACTTCGAGGCGGCCGCGGGTGAGGTGCACGCGCTCCTCGGCGAGAACGGCGCCGGCAAGAGCACGCTGTCGAACATCCTGATCGGCCTCTACCGGCCGGACGAGGGCGAGATCTACCTCCACGGCGAACGCGTCGAGTTCACGGCGCCGCGCGACGCGCTCGATGCGGGCATCTGCATGGTGCACCAGCACTTCCGCCTCGTCGAGCCGTTCACCGTCGCCGAGAACGTCGTCCTCGGGGACATCAGCGAGGACGGCAAGGGATTCCGGCTGCACACGCGCACGATCGAGCGGCGCGTCGAGGAGATCTCGGCGCGCTACGGGTTGCACGTCGACCCGCGCGCGCGGATCTGGCAGCTGTCGCTCGGCGAGCAGCAGCGCGTCGAGATCCTGAAGGCGCTCTACCGCGAGGCGCGCGTACTGATCCTCGACGAGCCGACGGCGGTGTTGACGCCGCAGGAGGCGGAGGTCCTGTTCGCGACGCTGCGCGGGATGGCCGACGAGGGGCGGACGGTCATCTTCATCTCGCACAAGTTGCACGAGGTGAAGGCGGTTGCCGACCGCGTGACGGTGCTGAGGGGCGGCCGTTCGGTTGCGACCGTGACGACGGCCGACGCGACGCCGCGGTCTCTCGCGGCCCTGATGGTCGGGCACGAGCTCGGCGGAGAGCAGGCGGCGGCCTTGCGGACGCCGGGTGCCCCCGTGCTCGAGCTCGCGGGTGTCTCGGCCGACGGCGACCGGGGCGGGCGCGCTCTGCACGACGCCTCGTTCACCGTGCACGAGTCGGAGATCGTCGCGGTGGCAGGCGTTGCGGGGAACGGACAACGCGAGCTCGCGGAGGCGATCGCAGGCATCCGGCCGCTTGCGACCGGATCCGTCTCGATCCACGGGCGGACACTCGCGGGCGGCGATCCGCGTGCGGCGATCGCGGCGGGGATCGCGTATGTCCCGGAGGACAGGCTCGGCACAGGGGTCGCGCCGTCGCTCTCGATCGCGACGAATCTCGCGCTGAAGAGCTACCGCCGCCCGCCCGTGTCGCACGGGCCGCTGCTGTCGCTCGGCGCGATCCGCGACCGTGCGCGCCACCTGATCGACCGCTACGCGATCGCCGCACCGGGCCCGGCGGCTCCGGCGCGTCTCCTCTCGGGCGGCAACGTGCAGAAGGTCGTGCTCGCCCGCGAGTTCTCCGGTGACCCGAGGGTCGTCGTCGCCGCCGCGCCGACACGCGGGCTCGACGTCGGGGCGATCGAGACTGTCCACGCGTATCTCCGCGAGGCGGCCTCGCGCGGCGTCGGCGTGCTGCTGATCTCCGAGGATCTCGACGAGATCCTCGAGCTCGCGGACCGCGTGCTCGTGATGTACGAGGGCCGCATCCTCGGCGAGTTTCCCGCCGACCGCGCGAACGTCGAGGAGATCGGGCTGCTGATGGCAGGAGGGAGCGACTTTCGTGCGGATTGAGCGTCGTCTGCGTCGGCCGCGTTGGCTGCTCTTCGTCGTCCCCGTGGGGTCGGTGGTCGTCGCGCTCGTCCTCGCGGGGATCGTGCTGCTCGTCACCGGTCACGACCCGCTCAGCGCGTACCGGAAGCTGTTCGACGCGGGGTTCGTCTCGCACGGGTCGATCGGCCAGACGCTGATCAGCGCGACACCGCTCGCGTTCACCGGGCTCGCCGCGGCCGCGGCGTTTCGCATGCGGCTCTACAACATCGGCGGCGAGGGCCAGCTGTATCTCGGTGCGATCGTCGGCGCGGCCGCGGGTCTCTACTTCGGCGGGCTCGGGTGGTCGCAGCCGCTCGTGATCGCCGCGATGGTCATCGCCGGCGCGGCGGGCGGGGCCGCCTGGGCGTCGATCCCCGGCGTCCTGCGCGCGTTCTGCAAGACGAACGAGATCATCACCTCGCTGATGCTGAACTACGTCGCGGCGTACCTGCTGACGTATCTCGTCTTCAACACGCACTCGTACTGGCGGCAGAACAGCGGCTTCGACGCAAGCGTCTTCCCGACGAGCAGGCAGGTGCCCGCGAACGCGTTCTGGCCGGGGTGGAAGTGGGCGGTGCAGGGCGGCGTCCTCGTCCCGCTCGGCGCCCTGCTCGCGCTCGGGACCGCCGTGCTCCTCTGGTTCCTGTACTCGCGCACGCGCTTCGGATTCGAGACGCAGGTGCTCGGCGACTCCCCGCGCGCCGCGCGGTATGCGGGAATGCGGACACGCCGCAAGATCCTCGCGGTGATGGCGATCTCCGGCGCGATCGCGGGTATCGGCGGCGCCAGCCAGGTCGGCGACTTCGCGCACCAGCTCGACGCCGACCCGAACGGCCTCCAGAAGCTCTACTACGGCTACACGGGAATCGTGGTGGCGGCGCTCGGCCGCTACAACCCGTTCGCGGTCGTCCTCTGCGCATTCCTGATCGGCGG
>JAFAHG010000091.1 GCA_019237315.1 Actinomycetota bacterium | reverse complement strand
GCGCCGATCATCTACGAGGGAACGACGCAGATCCACAAGCTGATGCAGGCCGAGCACGCGCTGGGCTACCGCGAGCTGAACGGCCGCGGCGGCGACGTCTCCCCGCTGTGCTCCTGGGCGCCTGCCCTCTCGCCCGTCCACGCGCGCGGCTAGCTCCGCAGCCTTAGTGTCTGACACTGGACATGTCCAGTGTCAGACACTGCCGCTCCAGGGCCAGCTGTCGCTCGCACTGCACAAGCCCGCTCGCACAGGATTCCCCCAGATGTAGGCCTGGGCGTTCGCGAGATGCTCGTCGTCGCGCAGCACGCGCACCTCGTATCGGCCCTGGAACAAATGCCCAACGCGGTCGTACCGTTCGTTGAAGCCACGCGCGTAGGCGCCATTGAGCGTCCGCATTCCGAGCGAAAGTGCGTCGATCCGACAGCCGACGAGCAAGTGGTAGTGGTTCGTCATCAACGTGTAGGCGAAAACCCGCCAATCCCAGCGCACCGTCACTCGACGCAGAAGTCCAACGAATGAATCTCTGTCGATGTCGTCGCGGTAGATCGCCGCGCGGGCGACGCCACGCGCAGTGACGTGGTAGATGGCCGGGGATGGCAGTTCGCTCCTCGCGACGCGACCCACTGTTCGACGGTAGTGGCAACCGCCCGGATTGTCATTGGACGTAACGGACACGTCCGGTGTCTGACACTGAGAGTTGGCTTACACCTCGCCGGCGAAGTAGTCGACCGCGTCGGCAAGGCGGAAGACCTTCCCCGGCGGATTGACCAGCACCTTGTCGCTGTCGGGGTAGACGCAGATGCTCACCGGCGGAACCGTGGAGAACATCGCCACGCGCACCGGCGCGTCCGAGCGGTTCGTCACCTTGTGCGCCCCATCGCGGCCGACCGGGAAGTGCACGAGGTCGCCCACCGCGAGCTCGTGCTCGCCCTCCGGGTCGCGCAGCACGGGCGTTCCGTCGAGGACGAGCAGCCACTCCTCCTCCACGTTCTCGTAGTGGTAGGGGCAGATGCTGTGGCCGGGGTCGAGGTCGTAGACCGTCGCGCCGAGCGCCTTCGCGCCGAGCCGCGGACCGAGGCGCGCCATCCCCCCGCGGAACTCGGGCGGATCCGCGGGATCGCGCTCGGTCGCGACCTCATAGAGGTTGACGACGTCCCCCAACTACTCGCCGTCCCAGTAGTCGACCGCGTCGCCCTTGCGGAAGAGAAGCCCGGGCGGCCGCGTGCCGACCTTGTCGCTGTCCGGATACTCGAGCGTCTCGGGCGCACCGTTCGCGGACAGCAGCAAGACGGTCCCCGGCCCGCGGAGCTGATGTGCCCCTTCGGGGCCGACCGGAAAGCACACGACGTCACCGCGCCGCAGCACTCGCTCGCCCTCCGGCGAACGCAGTGTCGGCGTCCCGTCGAGCACGACCACCCACTCCTCCATGCCGTGGTGGAAGTGGTACGGCCAGTTCTTCTCGCCCGCGGGAATCTCGTAGACGGTGCCGCCGATCTGCTCGGCCCCGAGCTGGTCACCAAGGCGCGCGGCTCGGCGGCGGTACCCGTCGCGATCGAGAACCGCTCCGAAGTCGGGCGCGAAGACGTTGACGCGGCGCACACCGCCAGGCTAGACGAGGCCCAGCACGACGGGCAGCTCGCGCAGATCGTCGAGCCGGCCCTCGACGTCCGCATAGCGACCCTCCCGGTCGAGCAGGACCGCGCGCATCCCGATCGCCCGCGCACCTTCGATGTCCGCTTCGAGATCGTCGCCCACCATCAGCGCCTCCTCCGCCTGCACGCCGAGCTTCGCGAGCAGCGCGCGGAAGATCGTCTCGTGCGGCTTCGTCTTCCCGTGCGCATGCGACGTCAGCACCGCGTCGGCGAGCAGTCCGTGGTGCGCGACGAACTCGTCGAGGTCGCGCGACGAGTTCGACAGCAGCCCGATCAGCAGCCCGCGCTCACGCAGCCACTCGAGCGCCGGCAGGGCGTCGTCGTACAGCTCGAAGTGCGCGGAGTGCACCCAGCGCCGCTCCATCTCGACCGCCGCCGCACGCGTCTCGCCGCGCCCGCCCATCCCGATGATCACGCGCTCGGTGAACTCGACCCAGATCTCCTCGTCGTGGTCGAGCTCCGGATGGCGCTTCAGCTCGGCGACAGCCGCGGCGCGCGCGGACTCGTACAGCGACGGGTCGAGCGCGAGCCCGTGCCGCGCACCGAGCGCGCGATACCCCTCCGGCCCGAGGTCGGGCCCCGGCCGCGCGAGGGTGAAGTCGACGTCGAAGACGACGGCACGGAGCACGCTACGATTCTGCCCCTCGGGGTGTGGCGCAGCCTGGTAGCGCGCTCCGTTCGGGTCGGAGAGGCCCCCAGTTCAAATCTGGGCACCCCGACTGCCTCTCGTTCCGCGGAGACGTGTTTTGCATCCGTCTCCGCGGGCGACTATCCTCTTGTCATCCTGAGCACGTACTCGACAAGGAGCGGCGAGTGATGCATCGCCACGACGACCCACCGGAGCTGGATTCCTGAGCCCGCAGCGCACGAGCGCGGCGGGCTTTTTCGTGCGAAGAGAGGAGCGACCATGGCCAATCATCTGACGCCGGAAGAGCTGTCCAAGGAAGTCGGCATCGAACGCGAAGAGGTCATCCGCATCTGTCTCGAAGAGCACGTGCCCATCTACCACGGGAAGATCGACAAGACGCTCTTCCAGGCGCAGCTCGTCGCGCTCGGCGCGACGCCGCACACGCACTAGCCGCGTCTCGAAACTACTTGCGACTCGCAGCCGCGCGCTTGCGCGACGGAGTCGCGCTCGTCTTCTTCGCCGCGGCAGGCTTCTTCTTCGCGGCGGCGACGGACGCGCGCAGCGCTTCCATCAGGTCGATCACGGGCGCGTCGGCCGGAGCAGCCGCAGGCGGCTCGACCTCGTGCCCCTCGGCCTTCGCCTGCAGGAGGTCGCGAAGCTGTGAGCGGTACTGGAGCTGCAGCTCCTCCGGCTCGAACGGGCCCTCCAGGCTCGTGATGATCTGCCGCGCGAGCTCGAGCTCGGGCTTGCGAACCTCCGCCGAGCCGACGGCCTCCTCGATCTCCGCCTGGCTCTTCACGTCCTCCGCCGCATAGAGCGTCTCGAGCGCGAGCGCGTCGCCCTTCGGGCGGATCAGGCAGAGCTTCTCCTTGCTCGCGAGCACGAACGACCCGATCGCCCCGACGCCCGCTTCCTTCATCGCCTCGAGGAGGAGGACGTACGGCCGGCGCTGCGCCTCGGTCCCCGCGGGGACGAGGAAGTACGTGCGGTCGAAGTACACGGGGTCGATCTCCTCGAGGTGGACGAACCGCGAGATCGCGATCGTCTTCGACGTGTCGTGCTGCTCGATCGCCTCGAGCTCCGCGTCCTCGATCGGGATGAAGCGACCCTTGGAGACCTCCCAGCCACGCACGAGCTCGTCGGGCCCGACCTCGACGTCGTGGACCGGGCACCAGCGCTTCTGCTGGATCGGCGTCAGGCACTCACGGTGCAGCAGCCGGAACGAGACGTCCGACTGGCGCGCCGAGGCGGTGGTCGCAGGCGCGAGCCCGACCGCGATGTTGACGAGGCCGAAGCTGACCGATCCGTTCCAGGTTGTGCGCATGAAATCCCTGTAATTGAAAGGTGCCAGACTTTAGTCTGGCTCCGTGAACTTTGTGTAGTTCGGGGATGCCCAGCTTTCGCCGGGTCGAACCACGTTCCTGCCGCTGCCTAGAGAATCCGGCGGGCGCCGACGTAGTCGTACCGGCCGGCGAGGCTCGAGACCTGGACGTACGCGCCGGTGTGCGGAGCCTCGATGAAGTCGCCGCCGCCGATGTAGATCCCGACGTGGCCCAGGCCGTTGAAGAAGACGAGGTCGCCCGGCTGGAGCTGGTCGACCGGCACCGGCACCCCGTAGTTCCACATCGCATAGGAGGAGTGCGGGAGCGAGATGCCGACGGCCTGGTAGGCGAACATGACGAGCCCGGAGCAGTCGAAGCCCGCCGGCGACGCGCCGCCCCACACGTACGGCGTCCCGAGGTACTGCATCGCGACCCCGACGACGCCGGAGTACCCGGACGACGGGACGATCGCGGCGGCCTCGGGCGACGACAGCGCCCCGACGACCGCGTCCGAGAGCGACTGGTTCGCCTGTCCCTGCGCCTCCATCATCCGCGCGCGCGCCTGGCGGGCCTGCTGGAGCGCCTGCGCCTCCGCCTCGGCCTCGAGCGTGGCGACCTCGCCGTTCAGCGAGGAGAGCAGCCGACGCCGCTCGGCCAGCTGCGCCGCGACCGCGCGCTGCTCCGCGAGGCGCTGCGCGACGAGCCGCCGCGCCTGTGCCTGCTCGCGGACGAGCGCGACCTGGTGGCGCTTGACGGAGCCCTTGAAGGTGTAGACCTGGCTCAGCACCTGGGTCTCGAGCGACGAGATCCGGCTCGCGTTGTCGACCTGCGTGAGCATGTCGTTCAGGCTCGAGGAGCCGAGGATGATCTCGAGCGTCGAGGTCTGCTGGCCGGTGTAGAGATTGACGAGCCGCTGTGCGATCGCCTTCTGGGTCTTCGCGAGGTTCAGCTTCGCGACGACGAGCTCGTGCTTGTTGACGACGAGGTCGTGGCGCACGCTCGCGAGCTGCAGGTTGGCCAGGTTCATCCGCTCGTCGGCGACGCTCAGGCTCGCGTCGAGGCTCTGCACCTCGGCGAACGCCTGGGCTGCCTCGGCCTTCTTGGCCGCGAGCGGCGACTGGGCACGGGCGGAGGCCCCGGCCAGGAGGGCCGCGAGGATCCCCAGAAGCACGTACGGCGCCAGTCCCCGTCGTCTCCGATCGACGACGCTCACTCCGGTTGAGGACGGGCGCACCGCGGAGGCCCGGTACGTCACGTACCGACGACGTTAGCAATCTGTTCGGACACGGGCAACCCCGTACCCGACGCTACTTCATCCGGATTCTGCCGCTTCCTTGTGGAATCTGGCCTGCTCGGAGGCATCGTTCCTGGGCGAACCCGTGCTAGGGTCCCGCGCGTGCCTGGGCAGGCACACCGAGCCGTACCGCGGCTGCTCGGCTTTGCCGCCGCCGCGTTCCTCGGCGTGGTCCTTCCCGCCTTCGGATCGCCCGACCCGCTCGGAAACGCCGCCGCGCTTCGCCTGCAGAACGCGCATCTCGAAGCGAAGTCGCGCTCGGCGGTTCTCAGCCTCTATTCGCTCGACTCGCGGATCGCGGCGGCGGACTCGCGGCTCTCGGGACTTCGTACCCGGCTCGCCGCGCTGCGGTTCCAGCGCACGGTTCTCCGGCGTGAGCTGCAGGTCGCGCGCGCAGGCGAGGAGATCTCCGAGCAGGAGCTCGCCTCCCGCGTCCGCGAGCTGTACGACCAGGGCGATGTCAGCCCGCTCGAGGTCGTCTTCGGCGCGAGCTCGCTCGCGGACGCGATGACACAGCTCGACAACGTGCAGCACGTCGCCTCGCTGGACGACGACATGGTCACGCAGCTCCAGGCTGCGCGCACGAGGCTGATGACGACGCAGGCGACGCTCGCGCTCCGGACACGGCAGCTCGAGCAGGACGTCCAGGCAGCCGCGTCGGTCGAGGCCTCGCTGCTCGACACACGTGCCTCGCGCGACGCCTACATCGCAGGGCTCGCCCATCAGCGAGACCT
>JAFAHG010000075.1 GCA_019237315.1 Actinomycetota bacterium | reverse complement strand
ACGCCGACACCTGCGACGACGCGCGTCGTGCAGATCGACCCCGGACCGACACCGACCTTCACAGCATCCGCACCCGCGTCGATCAGCACATCCGCCGCATCGCCCGTCGCGATGTTCCCCGCGATCACCTCGAACTCGCCTGAGATGTCCTTCACGCGCGCGACCATCTCCGCGACGCCGCGCGAATGTCCGTGCGCGGTGTCGACGACGACCACGTCGGCGCCGGCTTCGACGAGCGCCTGCGCCCGCTCGAACGCATCCGGCCCGACACCCACCGCCGCGCCGACGCGCAGGCGGCCGTGCAGGTCCTTCGTCGAGCGGGGGAACTCGATCCGCTTCTGGATGTCCTTCACCGTGATGAGGCCCTTCAGCACGCCGTGCTCGTCGACGACGGGAAGCTTCTCGATCCGGTGGCGGTGCAGGAGCTCCTCCGCCTGCGCGAGCGTCGTGCCGACCGAAGCCGTCACGAGGCCCGACGACGTCATCAGCGCCGACACCGGCTGCTGCGTGTTCTTCTCGAAGCGGAGGTCGCGGTTCGTGAGGATGCCGACGAGGCGGCCTCCCTCGTCCGTGATCGGCACGCCTGAAACGCGGTAGCGCTCCATCAGCCCGAGCGCGTCGGCGACGAGGGCGTCGGGCGGCAGCGTCAGCGGCTCGACGATGAGGCCCGCCTCCGAGCGCTTCACCTTGTCGACCTCCGCGACCTGCTCCTCGATCGAGAGGTTGCGGTGGAGGATCCCGATACCGCCGAGGCGCGCGAGCGCGATCGCCATGCGCGCCTCGGTGACCGTATCCATGGCCGCCGAGACGAGCGGCAGCTCGAGCGCGATCGTGCGCGTCAGCCGCGTGGCGGTCGAGACGTCGTTCGGGAGCACCGCCGACTCGGCGGGCACGAGCAGGACGTCGTCGAAGGTGAGGCCTTCCTTGCCGAACTTCTCGGACGCGGCGAGATCGGTGTCGACCGGAAATCTCTCGACGTCCATGTGGGAACGATAGCCGGGGCATCGGGCGCCGAACCGTCCGAGGTCGCTGCTTGCATGAGCCCGTGGGCTTCAACCGCTGGCTCCTGAACACGTTCTCGATCTGGGAGCTCGCGCTGATCCTGATCGCCGCCTGCATGGTCGTCTCGCTGGGCGGCCTCGTCGTCGCGCGGCGGTTCGTCCCGAGCCTTGTCGGCAAGGCCGGCGAACGGTCGCTTTCGACCGCCGTCGGGATCGCGACGGGACTCTTCTCCTTCGTCCTCGCGTTCACGATCGGCCAGCTCTACTCCGGCTTCACCAACGCGGGGAACGCCGTCCAGAACGAGGCGACGCAACTCTCGCAGCTCGTCCGAGTCAGCTCGTACCTCTCCGCGAAGGAGGGCCGCGACCTGAACAGGCTCGCGCTCACCTACGCGCGCGAGGTCGAGGGACACGAGTGGTCGCTGATGCGGAGCGGACACGCGAGCCCGCAGGCATGGCGGCTGATCGACCGGATGTACGGCGACCTCGCCGCGTACAAGCCGGCGACCCCGAACGAGGGCGCGTTCTACGGCCAGGCGACGTCCCTTCTCAACCAGCTCGTCGCGGCGCGCCGTACGCGCCTCGCCGCAGCCGAGTCGCCGTTCCCGCACGCGTTCGAGGTGATGCTCGCGATCGGCGCGGTGCTCGCGCTGCTCACGACGCTCAACTTCAAGCCGGCGGACGACCGGTTGCAGCTCTTCACGATCGCCGCCGCGTCCGCGCTCGTCGGGATGGCCCTCCTCGTCGCGTTGTCGCTCGAGTATCCGTTCTCGGGCGACGTCACGGTCTCGAAGACGCCGTTCAGCCAGATCACACAGGCGCAGCTCGACTACGCTCGACGGTAGTGCGCCTCGCTCTCACGCTGCTTGCGGCAGCGGCGCTGCTCGCGGGCTGCGGCTCGTCGCACGCGCCGGGCCTCTTCGACTACGACGCGTCGAAACCGCTCGCGTACGTCGACCACGGACCGGTCACCGCGAAGACCGACACGATCGCGATCCACGACGTCGCGTATACGAGTCTTGGCCGGCGCGTGCAGGGCTACCTCGTCGAGCCTGCCGGTGCGAAGAAGCTCCCCGCGGTCGTGATGGTCACCGGCGGCGGCGGCGACCGTTCGCAGCTCGTCGTCGAGGCTCGGTTCCTCGCGCAGCGGAACGTCGTCGTGCTGACGATCACACCGCCGTCGACGCTCGTGACGTCGACCCCGACGACCGGCGCGGCGCTGCTCGCGCAGGCGCGGTCGATCACAGTCGGCGACGTCGTCGCCGTGCGGCGTGCGGTCGACGTCCTGCAGACCCTGCCGTCGGTCGACCCGCACCGGATCGGCTACCTCGGCTGGAGCCTCGGCGCGAAGACCGGTACCTACGTCGCCGAGTCGGAACCGCGAGTCGAGGCGCTCGCGCTGCTCTCCGCCGGCGCCGATCCGATCTCTGCATTCATCGCGCACGCGCCGGCGCCGCTGCGCAAGCAGGCGCGCACCGTGCTCGGCAGCATCGACCCGCTCGCGGCGATCAAGCACGCCCACGGCGACCGGCTGCTGCTCGAGGACGGGACGAGGGACGAGGTGATCCCGCGGACCGCGCTCCGCAACGTGATCGCCGCCGCGCCGCACGGCACCACCGTCCGCTGGTTCGACGCAACGCACGCGCTGAACCGCAAGGCCTACGACGCCGCGTTCAGCTGGCTGGCGTCGAAGCTCTGACGACGCGCAGCTCGCCTACCTCGACGCCCTGCTGGATGCGGCTCGCCTGACGCGGGTCGAAGCGGCCCGCGCCGAGCTCGAGGGTCGACGCCGCGCCCGCGGCGACGCCGGCACGCAGTGCGTCTTCCGACGAGCGGCCTGCAGAGCGCGCGGCGAGGAAGCCGGCGAGGAGCACGTCCTCCGCCGCAACCGCCGATACCGGCTCGACGCGCGGCGCCGTCGCACGAAGCCGCAACGTGTCCTTGCCGTCGCGCAGGGACGCGACGCAGCCGTCCTCGGTCGTCACGATCACGTTGCGTGCGCCGAGGTCGACGATGCGCTCGAGGCCGAGCTCGAAGTCCTCGTCGTCGTGGAACTCCTGGCCGACGAGCGCTTCCGCCTCGCGCTGGCTCGGGCAGACGAAGAGCGGCTCCGCCTCGACGGCGAGCCGCAGCGGCTCGCCCTCGCACGCGATGACCGCCGGCACCTGCCTGCGCGCGAGGTCGTGCACCGCCTCGGCGTAGAACGCGTCGTCGACGTCGCGCGGCAGCGAGCCCGCGAACACGACGAGATCCGCCCCCTGCGAGAGGTAGTGCAGCTTCTCGAGCAGGAAGTCGAGCTCCTCTCGCGTCACAGACGGGCCCCACTCGTAGATCTCGGTATACGTCCCGCCCGTCGGGTCGACGATCGCCGTCGAGGTGCGCGACTCGCCGTCGATGCGCACGAAGTCGTTCAGCAGCGCCTCGTCCGTGAGCCGCTCGACGATGCGCGTCCCGGTGACGCCGCCGACGAACCCCGTCGCGACGACGGGCACGCCGAGCGTCTTCAACGCGCGCGCGATGTTGATCCCCTTGCCGCCGGCGAGCGGCAGACCTGCACTCGCGCGATGCCGCTGCCCGCGCTGGAAGTTCGGCACGGTGATGGTGCGGTCGATCGCCGCGTTCAGTGTGACGGTGACGATCATTCGAAGAAGCCTGCGAAGTGATGGAGCATCCGCTTCGCGTACCAGCGTATCCGCCCCATCGCGTCCGGCCGCCGGACGCTCCGGTCGGCGACGAGGACGCGCGTACCGATGAGCTTCTTCCCGCTCCACACCTCGATCCGGCCGACGATTTCCCCCTGCCGCACCGGAAGCGAGAGCGCGACGGGAGCGACGACGCGCTGGGTCAGCGTCTCGCCGAGCAGCACGCGGTCGAATTGGGAGCTGCGCGCGACGAGCTGCAGCGGCGCACGGCCGAACGGAAGCTCGACCTCTGCGTAGGTGCGCGACGGGCTGATCGCCTCGACGAGGCGGTACTGGTCGAGCCCCCACGCGACGAGCCGCTCGAGATCGTCGTTCCGCTGCGTGCGCGAAGGGCTGCCGAGGATGGTCGCGTAGAGCGTCACGTCGTTTGCGTGCACGGCGAGGACCTGCCCCCAGCCTGCGAGGCTCGTGTGCCCCGTCTTCACGCCGAAGACACCCGGGACGACACCGAGGAGGTCGTTCCAGGTGTGCAGCGTGCGGCCGCCGGAGATCTCGTCGGTGGTCTCGCCGACGGTCTGGCGGATCACGGGGTTGCGCATCGCGTCGAGTGCGAGCCGTGTGACGTCGCGCGCAGTCGAGTACTCCCCCGGAGCGTCGAGGCCGTCGGGGCGCACGAAGTTCGAGTCGTCGAGGCCGAGCTCGTGCGCCTTCTCGTTCATCAGCGACGCGAAGGCGGTGAAGCTCGGCGCGACGGACAGCGCGAGGGCGTCGGCGGCGTCGTTCGCCGACTGGATCAGCGCGCCCTTCACGAGGTCGCCGACCGTGATCAGCTCGTCGGGCCGAAGCTCGATCGACTCCTGACCGACCGTCGTCACCTGCGGGTCGACGGAGACGACGTCGGTGAGCTTCTCGTGGTCGAGCGCGACGAGCACGGTCATCAGCTTCGTGATCGACGCGATCGGCACACGGAGCGTCGCGTCGTGCTGCGCGAGCACCTCGCCGGTGGCGGGGTTCTCGAGCAGCCACTCGCGCGCCTGCAGCTCCGGGGCTGCCGCGGACGCCGAGCCCGCCGTGCCGAGGAAGGCGACGGCGCAGAGGACCGCAAGCCGCTTCACCGGAGGCGGATCTTCTCGCCGATGAAGAGCACCGACGGCGTGACGCTCGGGTTCAGCGCGCGGAGGCGCGGTAGCGGCACGTGCGTCTTCGCGGCCACACCTGCGAACGTGTCGCCCGCGTGCACGCGGTAGAGCCGGGGTGTCGCCGGTGCGGGCGTTCGCTTCACGACACGCGGCTTCGTGGGTGTGGATGCGTGGCGGTGCGACTGCAGCACGACGACGCCGACCGTCACCGCGAGCAGGAAGAGCGCGGGAGCCGCTACCAGCCGGAGACGGTCCACAGCTCGCTCCGCAGCCGCGCCGCCTCGGCGCCGGCCGCCGTCCTGAAGTCGGTTCCGCTGTCACGGAACGCGTACAACACCGACCGCGACACGTTGACGAGCGCGCTCGCGGGCCCGCTCGTGAACGCGCGCTCGAGGTCGAAGAGCTTGCCGCCCTGCGCGCCCACGCCGGGTAGCAGCAGGATCGTCTGCGGCATCAGCTTGCGCGCCTCGCCAACGGCACGGGGATGCGTCGCACCGACGACGGCGCCGACGGAGGAGAGCCCGTGCTCGCCGACGAGGTCCTCGCCCCACTCGGCGACGAGCTTCGCGACGTGCTGCCACATCAGGCTGCCGTCGGAGAGCGTCACGTCCTGCACGTCGCCGCCGGAGTTCGACGTCTTGACGACGCAGAAGATCCCGGTGCCCGAGCGTCGCGCCGCGGCGAGGTACGGCTCGACCGACTCGCGGCCGAGCCACGGATTCACGGTGAGCGCGTCGGCGCGCGGCTCGGGACCTTCGATGTACGCGGTCGCATAGGCGCGCGCCGTCGAGCCGATGTCGCCGCGCTTGCCGTCCGCGACGACGACGAGCCCTGCGCGGTGCGCGTACTCGCACACCTCCGCGAACGCGGCCATCCCCTCCGCGCCGAGCGCCTCGAAGAACGCGAGCTGCGGCTTGACCGCGACCGCGTGCGGTGCGACGGCGTCGACGATGCCGCAACAGAAGCGCGCGGCGTCGCCGCGCAGCTCCACGGGCATCAGATCGGGCAGCGGATCGAGGCCGACGACGAGCTGGCTGCGCTTCCGCGCCACCTCTTCCGCGAGCCGGTCGGCGAAGGTCAGCGTCGCGACGGCCATCGCTTTCCCAGGATAGATCCCGGAACGGTCGAGGGCCGCGTCGCGCGGCCCTCGAACAAAGCGGTGTGGCGCTCTGCTACTTGAGGGCGGCCTTCAGCTGGCTGCCGGCGCTGAACTTCGGCACCGTCGTCGCGGCGATCTGCACCCGCTCGCCCGTGCGCGGGTTGACGCCCTGGCGGGCGGCGCGTGCGGCGGCGGAGAACTTGCCGAAGCCCGTGAAGTTGACGGAGTCCCCGGACTTCAGCGTCTCCGTGATCGACTCCATGAAGGCGTCGACGGCCTTGCCGGCGTCGCGTTCGGTCAAGCCGCTTTTCTGCGCGACTTTCTTGATGAAGTCTTGCTTCGTCAAAGCCTTCCTCCTGGGTCGGGGATAGTGCGTCCTGAGACCTGGAAAGAGGCTAGCAACGCCACCGGATACCGCTCAACCATGCGCATTTGCGGCGTCTTTCCGGAGCTCGGAAGCCCGGAAGAGCGGCTGGAGCCGGACGGCCACGCGGGCGAGCTCGTCGGCGCCTCCCTCCTCGCGGTCGACGACGCAGATCGCGTGCCTGACGGTGAGCCCCGCCTCGCGGAGCGCCTCGACCGCGGCAATCGCCGCCCCGCCGGAGGTGACGACGTCCTCGACGAGACAGACGAGCTCCCCCGGCTCGAACGGGCCCTCGAGCCGGTTGCCGGTTCCGTAGCCCTTCGCCTCCTTCCGCACGATCACGAAGGGCAGGTCGCTGACGAGCGATGCCGCCGCCGCGAGCGGCACCGCGCCGACCTCGGGCGCCGCGAGGCGGACGGCGTCGGGCTCGCACTCCGCGACGGCCGCCGCGATCGCGTCTCCGAGACGGCGCAGGAGCTCCGGCTGCGTGCCGAAGCGGTACTTGTCGAGGTAGTACGAGCTCCGCTTCCCGGAGCGGAGGACGAAGTCGCCTTCGAGGTACGCGGCGTCGCGGATCGCGTCCGCGAGGCTCATCGTCCAGGCTCCGGCTGGACGATGAGGTGGAAGGGGAAGGGGGAAACCGGGAGGTTTCCCCTCGTGCAATCCTCGGCGGGCGCCGTGACATGCGCGCGGCGCGCGTCGAGGCGCACCTGAAAGAAGGGAGCACGCGAGGGAAACATGGTTTCCCTCGCGAGAGCGAGCCGAAGGCGCGCGATCAAAGCTCCGCCTGCCGGATGACCTCGCGCGCGGCGGCGAGGAGCCTCGGCGCGTCGGGCGAGCCGTCGGACACCGAGACCATCGACCCGTCGGCCGCGTAGAGGTCGATGCGTTCGCGCTGGCGTGCCGCGCGGCGGCGGTAGAGGAGCGACCCGGCGAGCGAGCCGAGGCCGAGCAGCATCCCCGTCGCGAGCTTACGCCGGGGCATCGGTCTTCCTGCGCCGCGCCGCGCGCGGCTTCGTCTGGTCGATCGAGCGCAGCGCGTGCTTCAGGTCGTAGAAGACGAGACCGACCGTCGGATCGGGCCGCGTGACGGCCGCGATCGAGGCGCCGTTCTCGCCGCGCACGATGAAGAGGCTTCCGTCGAGCGTCGCCGCCTCGAGCTGCGCGAGACCCGGGAGGCCGCTCGCCTCGCGCACCGCGTCTGCATCCGCGACGAGCCGGCCCACGCCCTCGGCGAAGCGGCCGGCGCGCTCCCCGTCGTCGAACGTCGAGGCGAGAACGCCCCCGTCACCGCCGATGACCGCCGCGTGGACGATCTGCGACGAGATCTCGGTCAGATCCGCCAGTGCCTGAGCAGCATCCACCGGCTGAGCATACTCACGGCATGCGGACCGTCCTCTCCAAGTTCTTCGCCGACCGGGGGACGCATCTCGCGGCGATGATCGCGTACTTCGCGCTGCTCTCGTTCGTGCCGCTGCTGCTCCTCTCGCTCGCCCTGCTGGGCCTCGCGAACGAGGCGACGGCCAACTCGTTCTTCGTGCGCGAGCTGCAGAAGGACTTTCCGTCGACGTCGCTCAACTCGATCCTGAAAGCCGTGCGCGCGATCCAGGACAACGCGACAGCGCTCGGCATCGTCGGCGGCTTCTTCCTGCTCTGGTCGTCGCTGTCGTTCTTCTCGGTGCTCGAGAGCGCCTTCAACATCGTCTACGGACGGCCGAACCGCGGCTGGCTGCAGGGGAAGGCGCTCGCGACGATGCTGATGGTCGCGTCGCTCGTGTCGCTCTTCACCGCGCTCGTGATCGGCTCGATCGGGACCGAGATCCTCAAGCGCTATGCCGGCTTCAACGGCCAGGGGACGTTCGCCACGCTGCTCTCGATCGCCGTCTCGGTGCTCGGCATCTTCGTGTTCCTCGCGTCGGCGTACTACGTGCTGACGAACGTCGACCTGCAGTGGCGCGAGGTGCTGCCCGGCGCGATCGCCGCGGCGATCGCGCTCGAGGCGACGTTCCAGCTGCTGCCGCTCTTCGTACGCGTGTCGAAGCACAACCCGGTTCTGCAGACACTGTCGGGGCCGGCGGTGCTGCTCGTGTGGCTCTACGTGATGGCGAACGTGATCGTGCTCGGCGCGGAGATCAACTTCGCATTGCGCGGGCGGACGCCGCTGCGAACGCCTGTGCAGCTCGTGCGCGGTGGGAGTGAACGTTCTTCCATTCCTCGCCGAGCTCGGCGACGGTCTGCGTGAGGCCGGTGGGCACGAAGATCGGGTCGTAGCCGAACCCCGTCGTGCCGCGGCGCTCGCGCGCGATCTCGCCCTCGAGGACGCCCACGGCGACGACCTCGTCCCCGGCGGGCGACACGGCGACGATGACCGTCCGCATGCGTGCGCCGCGTACGTCGGTGTCGGCGAGCGCGGCGAGGAGCGCGTCGGCCTGGTCGCCGGCGGCCCAGCGCGCCGAGTGGAGACCGGGGCCGCCGTCGAGCGCGTCGGCCTCGATGCCCGAGTCCTCGCCGATCGCCCACACGCCGTCGGCGTGCGTGCGCGCGAAGCGCGCCTTGATCCGCGCGTTCTCCTCGTAGCTCGCGCCCGTCTCCTCCGGGTAGTCGTCCGCGACGAGCGGCTCGATCTCCCAGTCCGGGAGCATCGCGCGGAGCTCGGCGAGCTTGTTCGCGTTCTGCGACGCGAGCAGCGCCCTCACGCGTCGCGAGGAGCGTCAGCCGCCTCGCGCTGGATCTCGGCGAGGCGTTCGATGCCCGCGCCGGCGAGGTCGAGCAGCTCGTCGAGCTGCGCGCGGTCGAACGGAACCTTCTCCGCCGTCGCCTGCACCTCGACGAGGCGCCCGTCGCCCGTCATG
>JAFAHG010000080.1 GCA_019237315.1 Actinomycetota bacterium | reverse complement strand
GATCGCGCGCTCGAGCGCGACGAGGCACATCGCCTTCGACTGGGTGTGGTGCTGCTCGGGCCCGCGGTCCTCCCAGATGCCGGAGTCGGGATGCGGCCAGCAGCGCGCGACGTGATCTGCGAGATCGGCGATCTCCTTGGCCGTGTCCTCGTCGAGCCGCCCGGCCTGCGTCGCGTACAGGTACGTCGCGTCGAGGACGTCGCCGTACACATCGAGCTGCAACTGGCCCGACGCTCCGTTTCCGATCCGCACCGGCCGCGACCCGCGGTAGCCGTCGAGATCGAGCTCCCGCTCCTCGGTCTGCCGGCTGCCGGTCACGGAGTAGAGCGGGTGCAGGCGCGGCCGGTCGATGCGCGTCGCCTGCATCAGCCACCAGAAGAACGCGTGCACCTCGTCCTCGTAGCCGAGCCGCAGCATGGCCTCGAGCGTGAAGCTCGCATCGCGGGGCCACACGTACCGGTAGTCCCAGTTCTTCTTCCGGCCGAGCGCCTCGGGCAGGGACGTCGTCGGAGCGGCGATCACCGCGCCGGACGGCGCGTACACGAGGAGCTTCAACGTGAGGGCACTTCGCAACACTGCGTCTCGCCACGGCCCGTCGTAGCCGAGCCGCGAGCTCCATTCGCGCCAGAAGGCGCGCGTGCGGTCGAGGCGCCGTTCGACGTGACGGCGAGGCGACAGAACCGCCGGCTCGCGGTGGGCGACGGAGAGCGCCAGCAGGGCGTCGGTCGACTCGCCGGCGACGAACTCGCCGACGGCCGCGCCGTTCTCGACGCGAGGCTCGCCCGCGTCCCAGGCCGCGATCGCGATCGCGTCGTGCCCCCCGCTCGCGAAGACGCAGCCTGCGCGGCGGTCGAAGCGGACCGGGCGCGTCGCGTAGCCGAACGCCGGCGCGACGCGCCAGCGCATCCGCACGCCTCCGTCGAGACCCTCCACCCGGCGCACGAGCTCGCGCAGCGGCGAGAGCTCGGGCGTGTCGGTCAACGTCATCGCGTCGGTCACGCGAACGGCTCCCGAGGACGTGCGGAACGTCGTCGACAGGACGTTCGACGCAGGCTCGTACGAGCGCTCGACCTCGAAGTCGTCGACGGGTGCGAGCTCGAACGCGCCGCCGCGGCGGCTGTCGAGCAGAGCACCGAACACCGAGGGCGAGTCGAAATCCGGCAGGCACAACCAGTCGATCGAGCCGTCGCGCGCGACGAGCGCAGCGGTCCGGCCGTCGCCGATCAGCGCATAGTCGCGGATGGGTGCGTAGCCCTCGGCCCGGTGAGGCACGCGCTCAGTGTTGCCACGGGTGGCGGAAGCTAAGCAGGCCGCTTGCGCGGAGACAGCGCGACGTCCACGCCGTCGATGTGCACGACGACGCGCGTGAGCGCCTCGTCGTCGAGCCAGCGCTGGACGCAGTCGAGGACGAACTCGCGCGGCGCGTCGCGCGCGATCTCGACCGACCACCCCGCCTTCTCCGACCCGATGACATGCGCGTCGCACCCCTGGAGTCGGAGCGCCAGGAAGAAGCCGAGCAGAGCGCTCGGAGCGTCGATCCTGATCGGTTCCTGCGTGCCCACGGAGGGCCACCTCTCGGCGATGCGGTCGAGGCGATTCTCCCACCGCGGCGCGCGAGGCTCAACACCCCGAACAAAGGATTAACCGCTGCGCACGTTCAGAGCCTGCAGCACCTGGGCATTCCGACTTCAAAACCATACGGAAGGAGTGATGACCATGCACCACCATCGTCTCTTCCGGGCCAGGTTCGCTCTGCCGCTGACCGTGGCGGCCGGGCTGCTGGCTGCCCTGGCGGTCTCGACGACGGTCGGCTTCGCAAAGGCAACCGTGAAGCCCGACAACTCGGCCCCCCCGACGATCTCGGGAACCGCCCAGGTCGGCAGCACGCTCACCGCGAGCAACGGAACCTGGACCGGCACGACGCCGATCACGTACACGTACCAGTGGCGGCGGTGCGACCAGAACGGCGGTAGCTGCTCGAACATCTCGGGCGCGATCGGACAGACGTACACGTTGGCGAACGTCGACAGCGGCAACACCCTGCGCGTCGTCGTGACGGCGCAGAACGCCGACGGCACGTCGAGTGCGACGAGCGTTCCGACCGGTGTCGTGGCGGCGGCGCCTGCAACCCCGCAGCCCGCGCCGACCGGCTGCCCGAAGACGACGCAGAGCACGTCGGCGGTCGCGGTGACGGACGTCTCGACGCCGGCTCGCCTGCAGATCGATGCGTTCTCGGCGACGCCGAACGTGATCACGTCGTCGACGCGGAGCTTCCAGCTGCGCGTCCACGTGACCGACACCTGCGGTCAGCCCGTCTCGGGGGCGAACGTCTACGCGACGGCCGTCCCGTACAACCAGGTGACGATCCCGCCGGAGACGCCGACCGGCAGCGACGGCTGGGTCACCCTGACGTTCAACCGCATGGGCGGCTTCCCGCTCAGCGTTCACCAGCAGCTGATGGCGCTCTTCCTGCGCGCCAGCAAGCCCGGCGAGAACCTCCTCGCGGGCATCTCCACGCGGCGGCTCGTGTCGCTGCGCGTCCAGCTGCACTGATCGTGGCGAGGGTCGGGAGGTCGCGCTGCGGCCTCCCGACTATCGTCGTCGCGTGCACCTTCCCGCGTACGTCCGCTGTCCGTCGTGCCGCGGCGAGCTCGACGCCGAGCTCGTGTGCCGTCGGTGCGGGCGGCGGTATGCGGTCGCCGAGGGCATTCCGCGGCTGCTCGACCGCGACGCGCCGGGGCTCGCCGCGAAGCTGCGCGAGATCGACGGCTGGCCCGCGCTCGCGCGCGAGCAGGGCTGGTACGAGGCGGACGACCGCATCGATGCGGCGCTGCCGTTCCTGAACTCCGAGCTCGGCTGGACCGACCGCTCGTGGGGAGCGACCGAGCACGGCTTCCGGCTGCTGCTCGAGCGCTACGTGCGGCGCGGAGACCGCGTGCTCGAGATCGGCGCCGCGAAGAGCTGGGCCTCGCAACACCTCGTGCCACTCGGCTGCGAGTACGTCGCGTGCGACCTCGTCACCGATCCGGTGATCGGCCTGGGTCGCGGCGCGTTCTTCGAGTCGCGCGTCGGGCCGTACCTCCGCGTGCAGGCCGACGGCGAGCGGCTGCCGTTCGCAGACGCCAGCTTCGACGTCGCGTTCTGCGTCGCGACGCTCCACCACGCGCTCGACCTCGGCGCGATGGTGCGCGAGCTCGCGCGCGTCGTCCGCCGCAGCGGTGTCGTCGTCGCGCTGAACGAAGGGACGCGAGCGCCGTACGTCAGCGGGTTGAACCCCGAACAGGAGCGCGAGAAGGAGCTCGGCATCAACGAGCACGTGCACACGCTGTGGGCCTACCTCTGGACGTTCGTTCGCGCCGGCCTGCGTCCCGTGCGGCTCGAGTACGCCGAGGGGCCCGCCGAGCTCGCGCGGCGGCGGATCGCAGGGAAGCTGCTGCGCGTCGGGTACCTCCCGGCAACGCTCTGGGCGCTGAACGCCTACCCGTACGCAGGCATGAGCGTCTACGCTCGAAGACTGTGAGCCTCGTCGTCCAGAAGTACGGCGGCACCTCGGTCGGGGATCCCGAGCGGATCAGACGCGTGGCGCAGCGGGTCGTCGAGACCGCGGAAGGCGGCGACGCGGTGTGCGTCGTCGTGTCGGCGATGGGTCACACGACCGACGAGCTGATCGAACTCGCGGCGCAGGTGTCGCGCGATCCCCATCCCCGCGAGATGGACATGCTGCTCACCGCGGGCGAGCGGATCTCCATGGCGCTCCTGTCGATGGCGATCAACGATCTCGGCCACAACGCGGTGTCGTTCACCGGCTCGCAGGCGGGCATCGTCACCGACACGACGCACGGCAAAGCGAAGATCGTCGAGGTGCGCTCTGCGCGCGTGCGCGAGGCGCTCGAGGAGGGGAAGATCGCGATCGTCGCGGGGTTCCAGGGCGTGTCGACGGCCCGCGACGTGACGACGCTCGGCCGCGGCGGGTCGGACACGACGGCGGTCGCGATGGCGGCGGCGCTCGAGGCAGACGTGTGCGAGATCTACACCGACGTCGACGGCGTGTACACCGCGGACCCGCGGCTCGTGCCGGGCGCCCGCAAGTTGCGTCAGGTCTCGTTCGAGGAGATGCTCGACCTGTCGGCGAACGGGGCCGGCGTCCTCGCGCTGCGCTCGGTCGAGTACGCTCGTACCCACGGCGTCAAGCTGCACGTGCGCTCGTCGTTCAAGCCCGACGAGGGCACGTGGGTCGTGAAGGAGGAGGACGTGCTCGAACAGGCCATCGTGTCCGGCATCGCCCACGACACGGGCGAGGCGAAGGTGACGATCCGCGCGGTGCCCGACCGGCCCGGCGTCGCGGGGCGCACGTTCCGCCCGCTCGCCGAGGCGGGGATCAACGTCGACATGATCGTGCAGAACACGTCGGTCGCCGGGCTCGCCGACATCTCGTTCACGTTGCCGGAGTCGGACCTCGCCCGCGCGGAGCCGATCCTCGAGCAGCTCGCGCGCGCGATCGACGCCGAGGGGTTCACGTGCGAGCGCGAGATCGCGAAGGTGTCGGTCGTCGGCGCGGGGATGCGGAGCAACCCGGGCGTCGCGGCGGCGATCTTCGAGGCGCTCGCGGACGAGGGGATCAACATCGAGATCATCTCGACTTCGTCGATCCGGGTCTCGTGCGTCGTCCCGGCGCGCGACGCCGAGCGCGCCGTGAACGTGATCCACGAGCGCCTCCGCCTCGCCGACAACGTGCTCCTGCAGGCCGACGGGGTCTGACCCCACACGCGGCGCCGCACGCGGCCGAGACGCAGGCTTCCTCTCGAGATGGCGCACGCCATAAGGCCGGCCGTTGTGACGAAGTCGTCACAACCATTAAGGGTCTGACCCCGGTTTAGGCCTTTTCGGTCAGGCGCGACCAGACGTTCGCGACGAGCTGCGTCGTCTCCGGCCAGAGGAGGAGCTGGCCGCCGAAGTTCAGCGCGCCGGCGGAGAAGACGCGCGCGCCCGCGTCGGTCTCGTAGTACGTCATCTCCGCCGTCAGATTCGGGTTTCCGAGCGCGTTCGGGATCTGCGCGAGGACGACAGCGCCGTCAGGAGTTGCGGCGGCGCGCGCGTCGACCTCGATCCCGTAGCGGCCGAAGCTCGAGCCCTCGGACAGGCCCGTCCCGGCGAACGCCCAGCTCGCAGCGCCGTCCGCGGTCACGACGAACGGCGCCTGGTGCTGGCCGCGATCCGAGCCGCAGTACTGCACGCCGCACAGCCCCGCCTCGGGCCTGCCGAGATTCCGCCACAGGTCGATCAGCTGCAGCGTGTCCCCGTGCGGGTCGACGCGGCGGAAGAAGTTGTTCGCCGAGAGGAACATCAGGTTTCCGCCCAGGTCGCGGTAGCGCTCGACCACCGTGTACGCCTGCGACGTCACGTACTCGCTATGGCCGGGGAAGACGACGAGGTCGTACGCCGCACGGAGATCGTCGCCCGTCGCGAACGAACCAAGATCGTCGTCGGCGTAGAAGTCGACTGTCTTCCCGGTCTGCGCGAGCCAGCGCAGGAAGGCGAGGTCGTAGCTCCGGTACTTGTACGGAACCCCGCGGTGGAGGTTCGGCCGCGTGAGGTCGACGGTGTGCGTGCGCCAGCCGACGTACCAGGAGTCGCCGTAGCCGTCGCCGTTGCGGTCGTAGAAGTTGTAGGCGCCCCACGTGTTCGTCGGCACGACCACGGCGACACGCTGCTGGGGCGACGCAGGACGCACGACGAACGGCGCGTAGCCGACGAGATCGCCGGCGGTGAGCTGGACGTAGTACACCCCGCTCGGCCAGTCGGGCCCGATCGACACGGTGATCGGCGCGGGGTGGTCGACGTTTGCCGCCCACGGCACGGGTCCCGGCTCCCCGACCGCCACGCCGTTCAGCAGGTCGTTCGAGTACGTCGGGACCGTCTCGCCGCCTGACCGGAAGACCTGCACCGTGAGCTCCGTCGCATCGGCCGCGACGACGAGCGTCGCCGTGTCGCCGGGCGCGTAGCTGCGCTTCGCGAACGCCGCGTCGAGACCGAGCACGCGTGCGACACCGACTCGGCCGAGCGGATGCGTCCCGTGCGCGTCGGTCACCGTCAGCATCAGCATGTACGACGCCGGCGCCAGTCCCGCCGCGGGTACCCACGCAAGCTCGTGCACGCCCGCCGGAAGAGCCTGCCGCTCGGTCGCGACCGTGAGCGCCGGGTTCTCGACGCCGCGCAGGTCGGTGACGAGCGCGTTGTGGTCGACGACGTCGAGCTGCACCGTCGCCGGGCGGGCAAGCTTGAACGCGACGACCGCCCGGTCGCGTCCGCGCGCACCGCCCGGGCTCACCGTCGTCAGCAAGGGTCCGTCGCCGGCGAACGGACGCGCACCGTTGGCCACGCTCACCTCGCTGACGAGCGCGCCGGAGAAGAGCGACGCGCGCACCCGCGCGGGCAGCGCGAGCTCGAGCGCGCCGGCGAGCGCGCTCCACACGAGGGCGCGGCGGGTCAACACCGTGCGGGCTCCCGACGAATCCACGGGCTCGCCCCCATTGTGACGGCCGCCGTCGGATCCGAAACCGAAGCTAAGGGAGACTTAACCTGCGACGGTCGGGACGCGCGTCCCCGAGCCACCGAGCGCGACGCTGGCCGTCGCGGTGAACAGGTGGTAGAGGACGACCATCTGGACGAGCGCGAGCGACTCCGACCGGTGGAGCTCGGTGCCGATCGTGAACTCGCCAAGCCGCTCTGTGCGCAGGTGGCTCGCGAAGTGCAGGTTCTGCCAGATCGCGTTCTCGATGTCCTGCCCGCGGTTCGGGTCGAGGTTCCCCGGCACGTGCAGATGCAGGTCGCCGTCGCGCTCGTCGATCGTGATGTCGCTCCCGTCGAGCACGCTCGTGAGATCGGGATGCTGCAGCGTCGGACGCAGGATGAGCTCCGCGTCGAGGTGCTCCTGGTCGTCGCGCGTGTTCGGCTGGAACGACACGCAGATGTCGGCGAACTTCTGCTGCGGCCGGATGAACGCCTCCGAGTCCGGCTCGCGCCGGTCGAGCTCCGACAGCACCTGGTCGGTCGTATACCCGCGCCGCGAGCAGTCGCGCGACACCTTCCACTTGCGGCGCAGCTCCTCCGGCGGGTTGAGGTAGACACGCACGTCGTACAGCGCGCGCAGCTCTTCGGTGTAGTAGCCGAGCAGCCCCTCGACGACGGCGAACTTGCGCGGCTCGACGAGCGTCAGCGGGCCGAACGTGCCGTCCGTGTGCTGGTAGACCGGCTTGAGGAACCGGTCGCCGTGGTGGAGGTGGCGCATGTGCTGCGCCATCACGTCCATGTAGTTGCAGTCCGGGTGGAGCGGAGTGATGTTCCGCTCGGCGCGTTGCTTGCGGTCGAAGCAGTGGTAGTCGTCGGTGCAGACGTGCGTGACGTTCTCCTCGCCGAGCACGCGGACGAGACCACGCGTCAGCGTGGTCTTGCCCGCCGCGGAGTCGCCGACGACTCCGAGGACGATCGGCCGCGAGGCCACTACGCAGCGCCTTTGATCGGCTCTTCGAGGTCTTCCGGCTCGAGGTCCTCCGCGAACACGCTCGACTTGAGGATGTCGTCCGGCGTGATCGTCATCAGCTCGTCTCGCGAGATCACCCCGCCCTGGCTGAACAGGCGGTTCGCCTGGCGCAGACGTGCGCGGTCGATCGAGTTGCGGACGGAGCGTCCGTGCGCGAAGCGCGGCCGCGTGATCCTGCGCTCGAGATACGCGCGCATGGCCTCCTTCGCGCCGGGACCGTAGACGTAGCCCTGGTGCTCCATCATCAGGTCGGCGATCGCCATCAGCTCGTCGACGTCGTAGTCCGGGAAGTCGATGTGGTGCGCGACGCGCGACGAAAGGCCGGGGTTCGACTTGAAGAAGTCGTCCATGCGGTCCTTGTAGCCGGCGAAGATCACGACGAGCTTGTCGCGCTCGGCCTCCATCACCTGCAGGAGGATCTCGATCGCCTCGCCGCCGTAGTCGCGCTCGTTCTCCGGCTTGTAGAGGTAGTACGCCTCGTCGATGAAGAGCACGCCGCCGTAGGCGCGGCGCAGCACTTCCTTCGTCTTCGGCGCGGTGTGGCCGACGTACTGGCCGACGAGATCGTCGCGCGTGCACGCGACGACGCGCGGCTCCTCGATGTAGCCGAGGCGGTGCAGGATCTCGGCCATCTTCATCGCAACCGTCGTCTTGCCGGTCCCCGGGTTGCCGGTGAACGACATGTGCAGCGAGGGCCGCTCGGAGGCGAGGCCGACCTCGCGGCGGAGCTTGTCGATCAGCAGCAGCGCCGCGATCTCGCGGATGCGCGTCTTGACCGGCTTGAGCGCGATCAGCTCCTGGTCGAGCTGGTCGAGCACCTCGAGGACGTTCGTCTCGGTGAGGACCTGCCCGAGGTCGGCGCGGTCTGCCGGGATGATCGGCGCCGGAGGAGGTGGAAGCTCCACCTCCTCCTCGTCGACGTTGTACTCGTCCGGCTCGGCCGCCTCGGTGATGAGGCCGGTCGGCCTCTTCATGCCGAACTCGACGCCCCCCATGTCAGGCCTCGCTCGCTCCGTTGCTCGACGCGCCGTTCGTCGCCCCGATCGCCGGCACCGCGGGCACGCCCTGCGTGAACCAGAAGCGGTGCGTGCGGCCCGGGCCCTGGATGCGCTCGAGCTTGAACGGCTTCTCGACCGCCGGACGGTTGACGATGAACGCGAGCGCCGTCGTCTGGCGGCCGCGCGTCGGGTCGTAGGCGATCACCTTGATGTAGTGCTCGGGGAACGCCTCCTTCGCCGCGCGGACCTCGCGCATGATGTTCCCGACGTCCTCCGGCTTCGTGTCGAAGACCGGCAGGCCCCACAGCTCCCAGTACGCGTTGCGCGGATGCGGGTCGTCGGTGTACTCGATCGACACCGCCCAGTGGTGGTCGAGGGCGTACAGGATCTGCGCCTCGATCTGCTCGTCCGTGAGGTCCTGCAGGTACGAGAAGGTGCCCTGGGTGATTCTCATCGTTAGCTCCTCCTCTCCTGTTAGGCGCCGACCGACGGCGTGACGAGCACGTCGGGCGTATCGGTGGACTCGAAGTCGAACGTGATGTCCTTCCAGACCTGCAGCGCCGCGTTCAGCTCGGGACAGTGCTTCGCCGCCTTCTCGAGGATGTCCGGGCCCTCCTGGAAGTAGTCCTTGCCCTCGTTGCGGGCCTGGATCATCGCCTCGACGGCGACGCGGTTCGCGGTCGCGCCCGCGGCGATGCCCATCGGGTGGCCGATCGTGCCGCCGCCGAACTGCAGGACGACGTCCTCGCCGAGGTAGTGCAGGAGCTGGTGCATCTGGCCGGCGTGGATACCGCCCGAGGCGACCGGCATGACGCCCGGCATCGACCCGAAGTCCTGGTCGAAGAAGATGCCGTAGCGCGGATCCTCCGGGATCTGGCTGTCGCGCAGCACGTCGTAGAAGCCCTTCGTCGTGCTCGGGTCTCCTTCGAGCTTGCCGACGACGGTGCCGGCGTGGATGTGGTCGACACCCGCAAGGCGCATCCACTTCGCGATGACGCGGAAGCTGACGCCGTGCGTCTTCTGGCGGGTGTACGTGCCGTGGCCTGCGCGGTGGAGGTGCAGGATCATCCCGTTCGCGCGGGCCCACTTCGCCATCGACTGGATCGCGGTGTAGCCGACGGTGAGGTCGATCATGATGATGATCGAGCCGAGCTCCTTCGCGTACTCGGCGCGCTCGTACATGTCTTCCATCGTCGCGGCGGTGACGTTCATGTAGGAGCCCTTGACCTCGCCGGTCGCGGCCTCCGCCTTCGAGACGGCCTCCATGACGTAGCCGAAGCGGTCACGCCACCGCATGAAGGGCTGCGAGTTGATGTTCTCGTCGTCCTTCGTGAAGTCGAGACCGCCGCGCAGCGCCTCGTAGACGACGCGGCCGTAGTTCTTGGCCGACAGGCCGAGCTTCGGCTTGACGGTCGCGCCGAGGATCGGCCGGCCGAACTTGTCCAGGTACTCGCGCTCCATGACGATGCCGTGCGCGGGACCCTGGAAGGTCTTCACGTAGTGGAGCGGGATGCGCATGTCCTCGAGGCGCAGCGAGCGAAGCGCCTTGAAGCCGAAGACGTTGCCGATGATCGACGACGTGAGGTTCGCGATCGACCCTTCCTCGAAGAGGTCGATGTCGTACGCGATGCGCGCGATGAACTGATCCGTGCCGGGCACGGGGTCGACGCGGTACGCCTTCGCCTGGTAGTGCCTGTGGTCGGTCAGGCGGTCGGTCCAGACGACCGTCCACGTCGCCGTGGACGACTCGCCGGCGACGGCCGCCGCAGCCTCGATCGAATCGACGCCCGGTTGGGGCACGATGCGGAACGCGGCCAGGATGTCGGTGTCCTTCGGCTGGTAGTCGGCGTCGTAGTACCCCATCTCCGCGTACGGAGTGACGCCTGCCGACCAGCGGTCCTTCTTCTCGAGGCTCGTGCCCTTCGTGGATGTCGGACTCATGTGTTGGTCTCTCCCGCTCTGGTTCGGTGGCTAATGCCTGAGGGCGAGGGTAGGCGACGGAACGATAGAACGCAAATAAAACTTTCCGTCTTTCTCATAGGCGCTGGGTGATGCAATCTGCCCTCCCGCGCGACGACGCTCGGAACCCTACTCCATCTGCTTAGATCGTCGAGTGGCTGCGCTCTACCGCAAGTACCGCCCGCAGACGTTCGCCGAGGTCGTCGGGCAGGAAGCGGTCGTCCGGACGCTCACGAACGCGATCACGACGGGCAAGGTACGGCAGGCCTACCTCTTCGCCGGGCCACGCGGGACCGGGAAGACCTCGCTCGCGCGGATCCTCGCCAAGTCGGTGAACTGCGCGCAGGGGCCGACCCCGACGCCCGACAACACCTGTCATGCCTGCGTCTCGATCTCGAACGGCACGTCGCTCGACGTGGTCGAGATGGACGCGGCCTCCCAGCGCGGGATCGACGACATCCGGGACATCCGCGAGCGCGTCATCCTCCAGCCGGTCGAGGGCCGGTCGAAGGTCTACATCCTCGACGAGGCCCACCAGCTCACGGACGCCGCCTGGAACGCGCTCCTCAAGCTGATCGAGGAGCCGCCGCCCCACCTCCTCTTCGTGTTCTGCACGACCGAGCTCGCGAAGGTGCTGCCGACGGTGCGGTCGCGCTGCCAGACGTTCGTCTTCCAGCGCCCGCGGCTGCCCGACCTGCTGAAGCTGCTGCGCCGGGTCGCGGACGGCGAGGGGATGGACGTGCCGGACGCGGCGCTCGCGCTCGTCGCGCGCGCAGCCCGCGGCTCGTTCCGCGACGCGGTCTCGACGCTCGACCAGCTCGCCTCGGCGACCGGCGGCGCGATCACGGTGCAGGACGTCCTCCAGCTCCTCGGCTCGGTCGAGGAGGAGGTGCTCTTCCGGCTCTGCGACCTCGTCGTCGACGGTGACACGGCCGGGGCGCTCGTCTTCCTGGAGGAGCTGTCAGAGCAGGGCCAGGATCTCGGCCGGCTCGTCACCGACCTGCTCGAGCACCTGCGCCAGCTCCTGCTCGTGCAGCACATGGGCGAGGTGCCCGACTCGCTGCCGGTGACCGAGGAGACGCGCGGCCGCCTGCGCGAACAGGCGAACCAGCTCGGCGCGCCGACGGTGCTGCGGCTGATCGACCTGCTCCACGTCGCGGTCGACGACATGCGCCAGGGCGCCGATCCACGCCTGCCGCTCGAGCTCGCGCTCGTGAAGGTGACGCGCCCGGGCGCGGACCTCTCGCGCGAGTCGATCGCGTTCCGCCTCGAGCGGCTCGAGCAAGGCCACACGCCCGCGCCGGCCCCACCGTCGGTGTCGGACACCGTGCCGGTGTCAGACACGCGCGAGGCCCCGTCGGTCGAGCTCGAGCAGCTGCAGGAGGCCTGGCGGCGGACGATCCTGCCGGCCGTCGAGGAGCGCTCGATCCCGACGTCGGTGATGCTCGCCGAGGCGCACCCCGCGGCGCTCGAGGGCGACCGGCTGACCCTCGAGTTCCCGGCGGCGGCGTCGTTCCTGCGCACGCAGGCGGAGGACCCGAAGAACGCGCGTCTCCTCCAGGAGGCGCTCTACTCCGTCACGGGCCGGCGCCTCCAGCTCGATTTTGCGGTCGGGCCCGAGCGGGAACCGACACCCGACGAAGACGACCGTCCTGCGACCGAGGAGGAGATCGTGGAGCTCGTGAAGAGCACGTTCGACGCGCGGGAGCTCGAGCCGTGAGCATGGACTTCGGCAAGCTCGCCGAGCAGGCCCGGCAGATGCAGGAGGAGCTGAAGCGCGTCCAGGCCGCAGCCGAGCAGGAGCTCGTGACGGCGACCGCCGGTGGCGGCATGGTCAAGGTGACGGCAACCGCGGGCGGGGAGATCCGCGAGATCGCCATCGACCCGAATGCGATCGACCCGAGCGACCCGGAGCTCCTCGCCGACCTGATCACGGCGGCGGTGAACGAGGCGCTCCGGTCCGGCCGCGCGCTCCTCGAGTCGAAGCTCTCGAGCCTGCTCCCGGGCGACCTCGGCGGGCTGCTGCCCGGGATGTAGCGCACAATGGCGCGGTGTTCTCACCTGCCGTCGAGAACCTCGTCGCCCAGCTGACGCGCCTGCCCGGGGTCGGGCAACGCACGGCGCAGCGGCTTGCGTTCCACATCCTGCAGCGCCCTGCCGACGAGGCGCTCGCACTCGCCGGCGCGCTCGCGGAGGTGAAGGAGCGTGTGCGCTTCTGCAGCGACTGCGGGAACCTGACCGAGGACGAGCGCTGCGCGATCTGCGTCGACGCGCGGCGTGACCACACGACGATCTGCGTCGTCGAGCAGCCGGTCGACGTCGTCTCGCTCGAGCGGACGAACGAGTACCGCGGGCTCTACCACGTGCTCGGCGGCGCGTTGAGCCCGATCGACGGTGTCGAGCCCGCCGACCTCCGGATCGCGGAGCTCATGCAGCGCGTCGACGCGAACGGCGTGCAGGAGGTCGTGCTCGCGACGAACCCGACGATGACCGGCGAGGCGACGGCCGCCTACCTCGCCGACCGCCTACGCGACCGCGTGCGCGTGACACGACTCGCGAGCGGCTTGCCGGTCGGCGGCGACCTCGAGTACGCCGACGAGGTGACGCTTGGCCGCGCCCTCGCGGGGCGCCGCGAGATGAGCTGAGCGCGCTCGCAACAGACGAGGAGCCGCAGCCTCACGCGAGCTCCAGCGTCATGAAGTCGCTGTTCGGGCTCGCGCGGTAGTCGCCGAACGGACCGCACGTCTCGAAGCCGGCCTTCGCGTACAGCGAGCGCGCGGGCGCGAAGGCGTCCATCGAGCCGGTCTCGAGGCTGACGCGGGCGTAGCCGCGCGCCCGGGCGGTCGCGAGCAGGTGCGCGACGAGTGCGCTCCCCACACCCGTCCCGCGCGCTGCTTCCGCGGTGTGCATCGACTTGATCTCGGCGTGTTTCGCGTCGAGCTCCTTCAACGCTCCGACCCCGGCGAGCGCACCGTCGCGGCGGAGCGCGAAGAAGGTGACCGCAGGATCGAGCAGGCCCTGGACGTCGAGCGCGTGCACGTCCTCGGGCGGGCTGTGCGTGTTGCAGAACTCGAGGTGGCGCGCCAGGAGAGCCAGGACGTCCGGCGTACGCGGATCCTCGATCTCGATCGTCTCGGAGCTCGCCATCAAGGCGAGGATAAACCGGTTTACCGCGGCCTCCTCCTCCAAATAAGAAGGGGGTGACGCCCGAGCAGCAAGCCGCATTCACGATCGAGCGGCCGGCGCCGATCGCCGTCACGCTCGCGCCGCCCGTCGCGCCCATCGTGTTCGAGGCGCGGCCGCTGTTCCTGCGCTGGCTCTGCATCGCGACCGCCTCGACGCTCGTCCTCGCCGCGCTCGCCGTCGGCGGGTTCGCAGACGGCGTCTCGGGCGGCCCGCTCGCGGTCACCGTGCTGATCGTCGCCTCGACCGCGGCTCTCGCCGGCTTCGCGGGTCTCCTGCACTGGCGCGCTGACCGCCTGCTCGGGTGCGACGGCGCCGAGCTCGCACACCTTCGCCACGACGCGCAGCTCGTCTTCTACGCGGTCGCGCTCTTCCAGGTCCTCGGCATGATCGGCGCCCTCCTCGGCTACCGGCAGCAGACGCACTCCGCCGCGCTCCCGGATGGGCAGGCCGCCGTCCACGCCCTCACGCTCGGACTCGGGAACGGGCTCACGGCGACGCTCACCGGCGTCGTCTGCTCGGTGATCGTCTGGGTGATGTTCCTCCACCTGCAGCACGCGCTCGACCGGCCGCGCTAGCCCCGCCTTGCGCGCGGTCAAGTACGCCGTCGCCCTGGTCGTGGTCGTCGACTTCCTGGTCGCGGTCGTCCAGATGCAGCAAGCCATCATCGAGCGCGCGACATTCACCCCGCCGTCCGTGACGACGTACGGCCAGTACGCGGTGACGATGACGTCGAAGACCGCGGACGACATCGACCTGCTCGTACGCGATCCGCGCGGCGACATCGCGTGGTACGCGTCGCTCCAGTCCGGGCCGCTCTCGCTCGAGCACGACACGATCCCGGGCGTCACCGACCCGGTCTCCGTCGGCGAGCACGAGCTGACGATCGTCCGGGAGGCGACGCAGGGCGAGTACACGGCGAACGCGCTCTTCTACAGCGGCGACCGTCCCGCACACGTGACGGTCGCGCTCTGGAACCTGCGTGGCTTCGGCAAGCGGATCCTGTACGCACGCACGTTCACGATGACGCACCGCGGACAGCAGCTGACGGCCTTCCGCTGGCGCCTCGACGCCCGGGGCGACTACGCCGGGCACAACTTCCTGCCGGCCAACCTCCTCGTCGGCGGCGCGACGAGCGCTCCCCGGTGAGTGCGTGGCTCGCAGCCGCGTACGCCGTCCTCGCGCTCGGCGTCGCGTGGGTGCTGATCGGCGGCGGCAGCTGGAAGCGCCGCGCGCCGTTCATCGTCCTCGCGCCCGCGCTCGCGCTTGGACTCTGGCTCGGCCGCGCCGATCCCGCCGGCTGGCCGACTCTTTCGGGCATCCCGAAGCAGGCGGGTCTCGTCTGGGCGCAGATCGTCGAGCCGGACCCGGCGACGGCCGACCCCGGCCGCATCTACCTGTGGCTCGACACGGGGAAGCCGTCCCCCCGCGCGTACTCGCTGCCGTACAGCCGGCCGCTGCACGAGCAGGTGCAGAAGGCGTTGCAGGCGATCCGGCTCGGCGACCCGATCGAGGTCTCGCGCCGCGGACAGCGCACGCCCAGGGAAGGAAGGGGCCACGGCTCGCGCGCCGGGAGCCCGCTCCTCTTCACGTCGCAGTCGCCGGTCACGCTGCCGCCGAAGGCGTAACCAGTCGGCGGCCGTCCCCGTTTTCTCCTTGAAGAAAGGGGGTGGCGAGCGGTGGGCATTCTTTGGATCATCCTGATCGTGGTCCTGGTGCTGGCCCTGCTTGGCTTCTTCTCCCGCGGGGTCTGGTAGGCACATAGGACCGTGAGACCACCACGATGAGCCGTCCCGCCCAGGCGCGACGGCTCGTCGCGCGCTACAACGAGGGCGATGGGCACGTCCGCTCTCTTCCGGCGCTTCGACGCGGCACGCGCGCTGCCGCGTCTCGGCGGCATGGCGCGCCCGAACGGCGTCGTGATCGTCAGCGAGCGCTACTGGGCATTCGCGTGCACCGACGGCACCCTGCGCGAAGGGACGATGCCGGAGCCGCCGGCGTTCCTGCGCAACGTCCCGCTGGCACGCGGGCTCGTACGGCTCGCCGCGTCGGTCTCGCCGCTGTTCCGCCGGACCGGCACGACCGGCCGACGCGAGCGGAAGCTGCTCGCACTCGCGCTCGTCGCTCCGCTCGGCTTCGTGTTCCTGCCGGGGAGCTGGGCGACCGTCGCCGGACTCGTGACCACCGGGCTCCTGCTCGCGGTGCTCTTCCGGGGGCGCACGCTCAACCTGCACGGGGCGGAGCACCGCGCGATCGCAGCGGCAGAGGAGCGGCGCCTCGCGGACACGTGGAGCGGCGTCGCGCGGCCGTCACGCATCTCGCAGCGCTGCGGGACGAACTTCGCCGCGATCGCGCTGCCGGTCACCCTCGCGTTCGACCGGCTCTCGCCGCTTCCCGTCGCGCTGTACACGCCGTTCGTCGTGTTGGTCTTCTCGCTCGCACTCTCGATGGAGCTCTGGCTTGCGGTGCAGCGCTGCTCGTCGCGCGTCCGCGGCGCGGTGCTGCTGCCGGGTCTCCTGCTCCAACGGCTGACGACGCGCGAGCCGCGGATCGAGGAGACGCAGCTCGCGCTCACTGCCGTCGCATCCGTGCTGCGGCGCGAGCTCGCCGACTGACCGGCTAGCGTCGTCTGCGTGGACGAGCTCGTCGAGGTTCGCCGCTCGCGGCGCGCCCGCCGCTGGACGCTCACGGCTCCGTGGGGTGCGCCCCCGCGGCTGACAGTCCCAACCTCGTTCTCCGACGCGGAGATCGACGAGGTGATCGCGTCGCATCGCGGCTGGATCGAGCGCCAGCGCGCGCGCCAGGTGCCGCGGCTGCGGCTCGACCCGCGCGTGAGCGAGGAGGCGGCGCGCCGCGCGGCGCGCGAGCTCGTCGCGATGGTCGCCGAGGAGGAGGCGCGCGCCTTGCGCGTCGAGGTCGGCTCGGTGCGCGTGCGCGACTACCGCTCACAGTGGGGCTCGTGCTCGCCGCGCGGGACGCTGTCCTTCAACTGGCGTCTCGTGCTCGCCCCGTTCGAGGTGCTCGACTACGTCGTCGTGCACGAGCTCTGCCACCTCCGCGTGCCGAACCACTCGCGGAAGTTCTGGCGGCTCGTCGAGACGCGGCGGCCGAACTGGCGCGACCAGCGCGACTGGCTGCGCGTGCACGGCGACGAGCTGCTTGCGTTCAGGCCTGCGGCATAGCCCGCGACCCCGATCAGCGCGGGCATGCAGGTACCCTGCCAAGCCATGGCTAGGTCTCGAATCGGCGTCGTCGGCGGTACCGGCGCGGTCGGACAGGTCACGCTCGGGCTGCTGCGCGAGCACGGCTACGACGACGTGCAGGTGTTCGCCTCGGCGCGCTCGGCGGGCCGTGAGATCGACGGGCGCCGCGTCGTCGAGGCCACCGCGGAGGCGCTCGAGAATGCCGACGTCGACATCTTCCTCTTCTCCGTCGGCACGAGCGCGTCGCGCGAGCTCGTCCCGCATGCGGTTCGCGGCGGCGCGGTCGCCGTCGACAAGTCGTCGGCTTACCGGCTCGAGCCGGGCATCCCGCTCGTCGTGCCCGAGGTGAACGGCGGGCGCGCGCTCGAGAACGACGGCATCATCGCGAACCCGAATTGCTGCGCGATCCCCCTCACCTGCGTGCTCAAGCCGCTTCACGACGAGGCGGGTCTCGCGCGCGTGCGCGTGGCGACGTACCAGTCGATGTCCGGCGCGGGCGCGAAGAGCATGCAGCGGCTGCGCGAGACCGACCACGACGATCTCGACCTCCTCATGGAGTGGGACTTCGACGGCGACGAGTTCGACGAGGAGGCGAAGCTGCGCGACGAGACCCGGAAGATCCTCGAGCTGCCGGATCTCGCGATCCAGGCGACGTGCGTGCGCGTGCCCGTGATGGTCGGGCACGCAGAGGCGATCTGGGTCGAAACGGAGGAGCCTCTGTCGCCGGAGCGCGCGACGGCGATCCTCGGTGCGTCGCCGTCGGTCCGGCTCGAGCAGTTTCCGTCGCCCGGCAAGGCGCGCGACATCGACGACGTGCTCGTCGGCCGCATCCGCCGCGACCCGACCGTCGGCAACGGACTCGCGCTCTTCCTCGCGTCGGACAACCTGCGCAAGGGCGCCGCGCTGAACGCGATCCAGATCGCGGAGCTCGTGCTCGCGGCCGAGCGCGCCGCGGCCTAGGGCCCCGGGGGCGCCGGGACCGGCGCGGGGACGAACGCCTCCTTCAGGAGTCGCAGCACCTTCTCGCGCCGCCCCTCGAGCACGGGCTGCAGCCCGCCGAGCTCGAGGCGCGCCAGGCCGACGCGGCCGGCGGCGCGGATCGTCTGGAAGCCGAAGTCCGCGAGGAAGTCCGCGGGGAACACCGTCTTGTGCACGCGGAAGCGCTCGTACGCGCTCTCACCCTCCGCGTAGCGGTACGAGAACGCCTCGACGGCTGCCGCGCCTCGGTCGCGCGCCTCGCCGATCGCGGCGAGGAACAGCGATTGCAGCACCCACGGTGTCGCCTCGTCGACGACGTAGGCACACGCGACGAGCATCGCGTCGTCGGACGTCGGGCCGCCCGGGAGCTCCTGCGCGCGCGGGAAGAGCGGCGCGGGCCCGTACTGCATCGAGCCGAGCACACGCCCGTCGCCGTCGTAGTACACCGTGCCGAACGTCCCGAGCTCGTCCTCGACGCGCTCGACCCAGCGGTCCTTGTCGATCGCGCGCCGACCGCGCGACTGCCACCACACGCACTCGTGGCAGACCGTCGGCGCCGTCAGCAGGGTCAGCTTGGTGAGCGGTGCGAGCTTCGGCGGCGCCACGTCCCGCATCGTAGGCCGGGGTCAGGCCCTTAATGGTTGTCACAAGACTGTGACGACCGTTTGGCGTGCAAACCCGCGGTCTCGTGCACCCGGGGTTCGAACCCTCGGCGGACGCTCCCGAGGCGCCGGGGTCAGACCCCGGGGTTACGGCTCGAAGCGGGCCTTCGCGAGCGCCGGCTCCACGTCGACGACGTGGCGGCGGAACTGCAGCTCCGACTCCGGGATGCCTGCGGCGACGCCGATCAACTGCGAGAGGTGCAGCACCGGCATCGCGTAGTCGCGGCCGGTCGACGCCTTCAGCTTCGACTGCCACGCGTCGAGCGAGAGATGGCACAGCGGGCACGGCGTCACGATCGCATCCGCGCCCGCGTCCTTCGCCTGCTCGATCGGCTGGATGAGCTCGCCGAGCGCGGTCTCCTCGCGCGCCTGGATGATCGGGAACCCACAGCACTTCACCTTCGCCGGATAGTCGACGGGCTCTCCCCCGCACGCCTGGATGATCCTCTCGAGCGACCACGGCCGGTCGGGATCCTCGAAGCCGAGCACCTTCGACGGCCGCAGGATCTGGCAGCCGTAGAACGGCGCGATCCTCAATCCCTTCAAGCCCTTGTGCGCGGCGATCTTCAAGCGCTCGTAGCCGTCGCCCTCCGCCACCTCCCAAAGGAGGTGCCGCACGTCGACATCGCGCTCGTACGGCGGCACACCCGCCGCGCGCAGGTTGCGGTTGACGCGGTCGCGCAGCTCCTCGTCGTTCAGCAGCTGCCAGTTCGCCTGGCGCAGATTGAGCGTGCACACGTTGCACACCGTCATCAGCGTGTCGGCACCCGTCTCGGACGCGTACGAGAGGATGCGGGCGTTCAGATGAAGGTAGTAGTCCGGCTCGGCCTCGTGGATGTCGCCCGCGCCGCAGCACGTGACGGCCTCGAGCTCGATCAGGTCGAGTCCGACCTTCGGCGCGAGCGCCTGCGTCGAGGTGTCGAGCTCCTTCGCGGAGAGCGACGCGAGACAGCCCTTGTAGTACGCGACGCGCTTCACGCCGCGGCCTCGGGTTGCTCGTCCTCGGCGACCCACGGACGCGGGAACGACCCCGGGCCGTACGGGT
>JAFAHG010000088.1 GCA_019237315.1 Actinomycetota bacterium | reverse complement strand
CAAATCATCGATGCGTTCAGGCTGGCGCGTCACATCCGGTCGGCGCGCGTGGCGATCGTCGCGCCGTCGCCGGTCGTGTACGGGATGAACCGGATGGCAATGGCCTTCGCGGACGCCAACGACGTCTTCTGCGTCTTCCGGACCCGGGAGGAAGCCGAAGCCTGGCTCGCATGACGTCGGCGATGCGCGCGCCAATGCCCTCAGGACTAGAACGCTGGAACGCGAATTGAGGTTCTAGCGCAGTACGCGACGCAGGGTGCCGCTCGTATCCCAGGCGCCGCCCAGATGGGAGGTGACGGCGTCGTAGAGGTTGACGCCGGTTCGTTTGAGGCAGTCGACGTCTCCGCCGGCGCAGGTCGCTCCGGAAGCGAGCTTGCGGAGGTAATGGTGGTAGCCGTTGGAGATGCTCTGGAGCGTGAGGGAACCCTGGCAGGCGGCGCTGACCCTCCAGCTGCCACCGGTCTCGCGGGCGTTTACGACGATCACCATGCGATAACCGGGGTGACCGGCGATCACACCGGTCCACGTTCCCGCGAGGGGCTCGCCGGTAGCGCCGGCCAGAGCGCTCGACGTCGCACCGGCGCAGATCGCCGCCACGACAAGTGGAGCAAGCCGGCGAAGCCAGACAGACATCGTGTAGCGAACCAACAACGACGTGAAACGTCTCACAGAACTGAAGACTCCGGCGGAGTAGAGAACTTGCGTTTTGGAGCCGTCGTGGGCGCTCACCTATCCGGCGTCGCAGCCGCGCGGGCAGCGGTTTTCTCAGGCGAGCGACGCTGGCAGCGCCGCAATGGCTTTCTGGATCTGGTCCTTCTGTCGCTCGGCCGCGGTCCAAAGGGCGCGGATCGATTCGAGGCGTCTCGTGTTCGCCTCGGTTTTCGGCAGCTCACCGATCGACGTCGTGGCCTTCTGAAGGACGGCCAGGTCGGCGTCGATCGTCTTGTCGGCGTTCTCGACGCGTGTCCCGAGGCGCTGAATGTCGTGCACGGCAGCGAGCGCGCGGTCGCGCTCGCTGCCCGGCAGCCTCTGGCAGGCCGCTTCGGCCTGTTTCGCGGCCCCGGCGAGACCTTCGAGGAAGATCAGCGCTCCTGTCATGCTGCTTCGGTCGGCGCTGATCTCGAAGTGGTTCGCGATCGGGTACCTCGGGTCGTCGATTCGGCTCTCATCCTCGCGAGCCATGGCGAGGTCACGCGCTAGGTGATCGCGGATCGACTCGGGCTTTTCCGTCGTCGTAGTCGTCGCGGCCGCGGGCTCGCTCGTCGCGTTGCACGTCCCGCTGCCTGAAGGCGTCCTCGCGCTCGACCAGCTGACCGTGATGTAAATCTGCCTCGTCGGACCGTCGCCGCCCGTGGAAGTCGGCCGGTTCGTGGCATACCCGACCGTCGCGTAGAGCGCCTGACAGCCACTGGGCGCAGGCGACGGCGGGGCAAAGTCTCCGGCAAGCGACGAGCTCCAGTCGGTCGGTCCCACGGTGAAGAGAGGCTGAGGTGCGGCGCCACCACCGGCGAGGTACACGCTCCAGGTGAAATCGGCCGCCGTCATTCCTCCTTTCCCGATTGCGTAGCTCGCGCCCTGCCCGATCTGGGCGCAGTCGGGCGCGAGGAAGTGGAACTCGACCGTCTTGCCGTACTGGTACTGCGGCTCCTGAATCGTGTAGACGGGCGACCGGACGCTGCCCGCGCACTTCGACGCCGTCGACGCACGCGCCTCGCTGATGCCTGTAGCGAGGAGGCCAGCCAAGAGCAGGGCAAGGACACGTCGGGTAGCCACGCGGCGATTCTTCACTTACGCGCAGTCGCGGTCAAACACGACGTCCTGTGGATCAGCGCCACGATGATATCCGCGGGGGCCGTCGTGATCGCGTGCACATGCCGGTAACCTCCCGGCATGGAGTTCGAGACGCGCGCGATCCACGCCGGGCAGGAGCCCGATCCCGCGACGGGCGCGGTGATCACGCCGATCTACCAGACCTCGACGTTCGCGCAGGAAGAGGTCGGTGTGCACAAGGGCTACGACTACGCGCGCGTCGCGAACCCGACGCGCACCGCGCTCGAGACGGCGCTCGCGAGCCTCGAGGGTGCGGAGCACGGGCTCGCGTACTCGTCGGGGCTCGGCGCGACGACGACCGTCATGCACCTCGTCGACCCGGGCGAGCGCGTCGTCCTGATCGCGGACGTGTACGGCGGCGTGTATCGCATGACCTCACGGGTCTACGAGCCGAAGGGCTACCGCTTCACGTACGTCCCGGCCGACGAGTTCGACGAGAACCTCGGCTCGT
>JAFAHG010000262.1 GCA_019237315.1 Actinomycetota bacterium | reverse complement strand
CTCGGCTCCGACCACAGCGGGATCATGCTGCTCCCGGAGACGGAGCCCGGCACGCCGCTCGCCGACGTGCTCCCGCTGACCGACGCCGTGCTCCTCGTCGAGTCGACCGGCAACCGCCCCGACCTGCAGTCGGTCTACGGTATCGCCCGCGAGATCGCAGCCCTCTACGACCTGCCGCTTCGGGACGTGTCCGGGGTCAGACCCCCGACACGTCCCGAAGAGACGGTGGCGGTCGAGATCGAGGATCCGCACGGGTGCCCGCGCTACGTCGCGCGGCTGTTCGAGGACGTACGCGTCGCACCGTCGCCGGTGTGGATGCGCGCCCGGCTGAACGCCGCCGGCCAGCGACCGATCTCGAACGTCGTCGACGTGACGAACTACGTGATGCTCGCGCTCGGCAACCCGCTGCACGCGTTCGACTTCGCGACGCTGCACGGCGGCCGCATCGTCGTGCGACGGGCGCGTGCGGGGGAGCGGTTGCGCACGCTCGACGGCGTCGACCGCGAGCTCTCGACGGAGGACCTGCTGATCGCCGACACGGAGCGCGGCACCGCACTCGCCGGGATCATGGGCGGCGAGGAGACGGAGATCGGCGAGCAGACGACGCGCGTGTTGCTCGAAGCGGCGAACTTCGAGCCCTACGGCATCTACCGCACCTCGGAGCGCCAGCGGCTGCGCACCGAAGGCTCGAATCGCTGGGAGAAGGGCGTCGACCCGTACCTCGCGGAGCCCGCCGCGGAGCTGGCGACCGAGCTCATCCTCGAGCTCACCGGGGCGCGGTGGACTGCGCAGGCCGACGTGCACGGCGAGCTGCCTGAGCGCCCCGTCGTCCGCTTCCGTCCGTCGCGTGCCGACGAGGTGATCGGCATCGAGACGCCCGCGGAGGAGCAGTACGCGCTCCTCGGACGGCTCGGCTTCGAGCAGCGCGGTGACGACGTCGTCGTTCCGACGTGGCGTGCCCGCGACGTCGTGCGTGAGATCGACGTCGTCGAGGAGATCGCGCGGTTTCGCCTCGAGGATGTTCCATTCACCCTCCCGGCGCGGCGCGAGATGCACGGCCTCCTCTCACGCGAGCAGCAGCTGCGCCGCCGCGTCGAGGATGCGCTCGTCGGCCTCGGGTTCGCGGAGACGTTCACGCCGAGCCTCGTGCCCGACGCCGAGACGACGTGGAAGCTGCCGGAGCCGATCTCGGAGGACCTGACCGCGCTCCGCACGTCGCTCCTGCCGAGCCTCGTCCAGGCGATCCGCCGCAACATCGACAACGGCGCGCGCAACATCGCACTCTTCGAAATCGCGCGCATCTATCTACCGAACGGCGACCTGCCGAACGAGCGGCTCGTCGTCGCGGGGATCTGCGAGGGCGGCTACCTGCGTGTGAAGGGCGTCGTGGAGACGGTGTACGCCGCGTTGAAGGCGGAGCCGACGTTCGAGCGCGCGCACCACGCGCTGCTCCACCCTGGCAAGGCAGCGCGCACGCCCGCAGGCGTCCTCGGCGAGCTGCATCCGCGAGAGCTCGACGGCGAGTGGGGTGCGTTCGAGCTCGACCTTGCTGCTCTCTTCGCCGGCGCGCGCGAGCCCGTCACCTACGAGGACGTGATCACGTATCCCGCGATCCGGCAGGACATCGCTGTCGCTGTCCCTGACGACGTCGCGGCGGGCGAGATCGTCGCCGTTGCGCGCGACGCTGCCGGACCCGAGCTCAAGGAAGCGCGCGTATTCGACGTCTACCGTGGCGAGCAGGTCGGAGCCGGCCGCAAGTCGGTCGCGTTTTCGGTCGTCTTCCAGTCGCCGGTGCGCACGCTCACGGAAGAGGACGCGACGCGGTTGCGCGAGCACATCGTCGCCGCGCTGGCCGAGCGGTTCGGCGCAGAGCTCCGGAGTTAGTGCTCGCGGCCGCGGCGCGCGAGGTACCGCATCGTCGCGCCGATCCCGCCCGCGAGCACGAAGCCGGCCACGAGCCCGCCGACGACCACGAGCGGGAGCTTCGCGCGGAGCTTCGCGGTGAGGTCGGTCGCTTCGCCGATCTCACCGCGCAGAAGCGCCAGCGACTGCGCGAGCTGCCGTCGCTCCGCCTCGATGTCGCGCCGAACCTGCGTCGCCGAGCGTCCGTGTCCGTTGCTGGTCGCCATCAGCTCTTCAGCGCGGCGGTCGTCAGCTTGGCCTCGCGGATCGCCTGTTCCGGCACAGGGGGAACCGCACGGCCGAACGCACCGAGTGCGAGCGCGCCGAGGAGCCCTGCGAGCAGGAACAGTCCGCCGCCGACGACGAGCAACGCGAGCCACGTCGAGAGGACGAGCGTGAGCGCAGCGGCGGCCGCAGCGAGTGCGAAGGCGAGCGCGAAGAACCCGAACAGCGCCGCCGCCACGCCGAAGCCGATCCCGGCGGCGAGGCCGACGACCTTCTGCTTCAGCTCGAGGACGGCGAGCTCGAGCTCGAGACGTGCGATCGCGCTCGCATGGTCGGCGACGTGCTTCGCAGCGGCGCCGAGCCCGTGCCCGTTCTCAGAAGCGCGGGTGTGCATGCGCCCTCCAGTCGATCACGCGGGCCACCGCGACGCCCGTCACGAAGGCGCCCAGCGTGAGCACCCAGGTGAAGCTTCCGCTCGACGGCGACATGCGCGTGTGTTACCGCGCGTTCCGCGGCCACAAACCTCAGGCGGCGACGGGCGGACGCTTCCTCGCCCAGGGTCGAGCTTGCTCGATCTGCGACGCGAGTCGGATGAGCGTCGCCTCCTCGCCGGCACGCGCGATGAGTTGGACTCCGACCGGCAGCCCGTCGTGCAGCGTAAAGGGAACGGAAGCCGCCGGCTGTCCGGTCAGATTCGCGATCGCTGTGAACGGCGAGAACTCGGCGCCGCGACGGAACTGCTCCCACGGATCGGTCGGCTCGAAGCCCCACCCGACGGGGACGGGCGGTTTCGCAAGCGTCGGCGTCAGCACCACGTCGACGTCGTCCCAGAACGCGCACACGCGCCGTGCGTACCGCTGCAGGGAGAGAATCGCACCGACGTACTCGAGCGCGGTCGTCGCGCATGCCGCGTGCGCGAGCTCGCGGTTGAGCGGCTCGAGCTGCTCCGGCGGCACGCCGTAGAGCGCGGGGCCGATGCGCCACAGCACGCCGAAGCGCTCGAAGAGCCCTTCGTCGCGCCACGGCGGCGTCGCCTCGACGACGTCGTGGCCGAGCTCGTCGAGGAGCGTTGCCGCGCCGTGCGCCGCGTCCGCGCACGCCGCGTCGACGGGTTGCGCCGCGGGTGGATCGACCGTCACGGCGACACGGAGACGGCCGGGCGCGATGTCGGCCTCCTCGAGGAACGGGCGCTCGGGCGGAGCGACGGGCGTCAGATCGCCGGGCTCGTAGCCCGTCACGACGTCGAGGAACGCCGCGGCGTCGCGCACGGTCCACGCGATCGGTCCCGACTGCGACAGCGGGAGCGCGCCCTCCCCGTTCGGCGCGCCCGAGACGCGGCCGCGTGTCGGCTTCAGACCGAACAGGCCGCAGCACGAAGCCGGAATGCGGATCGAGCCGCCGCCGTCGGTTGCGTGCGCGAGCGGCAGCACTCCTGCGGCAACGTGCGCGGCCGCGCCTCCGCTCGATCCGCCGGGGGTTCGTTCCGTGTTCCACGGGTTGCGGCACGCGCCGTTCAGCACCGACTCGGTGACAGCCGTCGTGCCGAACTCCGGCGTGTTCGTCTTGCCGAAGACGACGAACCCCGCCGTGCGCAGCCGCCGCACCACGGCAGCATCCTGTGCCGGCGTGTGCTGTGCGAACGCGCGACACGAGTACGTCGTGCGAATGCCCGCCGTGTCCGTCAGGTCCTTGATCCCGATCGGAACACCGTGGAACGGGCCGTCGTCTGCCTCGGCCGGCTCGCATACCGTGACGAATGCGTTCAGGCGCCCCTCGACCGGCTCGAGTCGTCGCAGCGTCTCGTCGAACAGCTCCGCGGGCGAGGCTTCTCGCCGACGGACGAGCTCCGCGAGCTCGAGCGCCGTCCTCAGGGTCTGTGCTCGGCGAGCTCGTCGACGGCCACGTCGATGCGCACGCGGTCCGGCGTGATCTCGCTGACATGCTCCGCCGGGACGAAGCGCGAATGTCCGAAGAGCGACGTCGACACGTTGAGCCCGCTGAAGATGTCTCGTTCCTCGTCGCCGACGACGTCGTCGACGTGCGCCACTTCGTCCCCTGAGGTGTCGACGACCTTCCAGCCGGGCTCGATCATCAGCCAGCTGACGGGGTCGGCGTCCGTCAAACCGTGCGGCCGCCGATCTGCCAGACGGGGCCCTGCGTCGCAACCGGCCGCGTGTCGCTCAACGCTCGGACCACGCGCACGCTGCCACGCACGCCTTTCGCGTCGCAGCGCTCGAGGCAGCGTCGCACCATGCCCGGCGACGCGCCGTAGCCGAACGTCTGCGCCGAGCGGAACCGGAGCGTGACGGTGTCCGCGACGAGCCGCGGGTTGATCGGCGCGAGGTTCAGCGCGGCGACGTCGAGGTAGTCGGACGAGATCAGGTCGATCTCGCCGACGAGGTCGCTCCAGTCCGCGGGCACGGTCGCCAGGGCGTCGTCCCACGACTGTGCGAGCGTCCTGTTCGCGGCTTCCGCGCGCGCCTCGGCCGACTCCGACGAGACGATCACGAGCGAGCCGCCGACCCCCGCCGAGTCGAGGCGCGCGAGCAGCCGTCGGATCGCGGTCGTCCCGGCCGCGCTGCCGTCTCGCGCCGTGTCGAAGCGCAGGACGTGCGGGGCGCTGCGGTAGGGCTGCGCGGGCGCGAGGAACGACGCGGCGCGTTCGCCGTCCTGTTCGCCGACGGTGAGCTCGACGCGCGCCCGGCCCCAGTCGGCGGGCAGCGTGCGCTCGAGTGCCTCCCAGTCGCCGACCAAGGTCATGCTGCAAAACGTACACTCGTTTCGCGTGGCGAAGGTCGAGAAACGGCGGGCACTGTCGGACGAGCGGCTGCGGGGATTCCTCCGGGAAATGCTGCTCATCCGGCGTTTCGAGGAGAAAGTCGAGGAGCGGTTCCGCGCGGGGGAGCTGCCCGGGTTCCTGCACGTGGCGATCGGCCAGGAGGCGGTCGCGGTCGGCGTCTGCAACGCCATGGAGGACGGCGACGTCTTCGCGTCGACCCACCGCGCGCACGCACACACCCTTGCGCGCGGGACCCATCCGAACGCGCTGATGGCGGAGCTCTACGGGAAGCTCGAGGGCTGCTCGCACGGCTACGGCGGATCGATGCACCTCTACGACGTCGAGCGCGGGAACCTGGGCGCGAACGCCGTCGTCGGCGGCGGTCTGCCTGCGATCGTCGGAGCGGGACTCGCGTTCAAGTTGCGTGACGAGCCGCGCGTCGCGGTCGCGTTCTTCGGGGACGGCGCGACGAACACCGGGACGTTCCACGAGTCGCTGAACCTCGCCGAGCTCTGGAAGACCCGCTGCGTGTTCGTCTGCGAGAACAACGAGTGGGCGGAGTCGACACCGGGCTGGCAGCACTCGCCGGTGTTCGACGACATGTCGAAGCGCGCGGTCGCGTTCGACATGCGCTCGATCAAGGTCGACGGCCAGGACGTCGAAGAGGTGTACGACCGCGCGCGGGAGGCGCTCGAGCATGCACGCTCCGGCGAGGGCCCGGTCTTCCTCGACGTCGAGACCTCGCGCATGCACGGGCACTACATCGGCGACCCGCAGGTCTACCGCTCGAAGGAGGATCGCGACGAGGCCGCCGAGCGCGACCCGATCGTGCTGCTGCGGGAACGGCTCGGTGTCGGCGACGAGGACTGGGATGCGCTCGAGACCGAGGTGCACGAGATCGTCGAGGCGTCCGTCGAGTTCGCGAAAAGCGGAACCGATCCGCAGCCGGAAGACGCGCTCAAGAACATCTATGCCTGAGCTCTCCTATCGCGAAGCCGTGCGCGACACGCTTGCGGCCGCGATGCGCGCCGACGACGACGTCTTCGTCATGGGCGAGGACATCGCCGAGATGGGCGGCTCGATGGGCGTGACGCAGGGCCTGTTCGACGAGTTCGGCCCGGAGCGCGTGCGCAACACGCCGATCTCGGAGATGGCGATCGTCGGCGCGGGCATCGGCGCCGCGATGCAGGGGATGCGTCCGGTCGTCGAGATCATGTACGAGGACTTCCTCACGCTCTCGATGGAGCAGCTCGTCAACCAGGCGGCGAAGCACCGCTACATGTCCGGTGGGCAGCTCAAGGTTCCGCTGACGATTCGCACACAAGGCGGTGCCGGGTGGTCGCCGGGCGCGCAGCACGCGCAGCAGCTCGAGGCCTGGTTCGTGCACGTACCCGGGTTGAAGGTCGCGTTTCCGTCGACCCCTGCCGACGCGCGCGGGATCCTCTGGTCTGCGATCTACGACGACAACCCCGTCATCGTCTTCGAGCATCGTCTGCTCTACCCGATCAAGGAGCAGGTGCCCGAGAAGATCGAGCCGATCCCGCTCGGCAAGGCGCGCATCGTGCAGGAAGGGACCGACGTGACGGTGATCGCGATCGGGCCGCTCGTGCACCGCTCGGTCGCCGCCGCGAAGGAGGCCGCGGAGGACGGCATCTCGGTCGAGATCGTCGACCCGCGCACGCTGCAGCCGCTCGACGTCGAGACGCTCGTCGCATCGGTGAAGAAGACGAACCGCGCCGTCGTCGCGCACGAGGCCGTGACCCGCGGCGGTTTCGGCGCCGAGGTCGCCGCGGTGCTCCAGGCGGAGGCGTTCGACTGGCTCGACGCGCCGATCGAGCGCGTGGGCGCGAAGTTCGCGCCGCTGGCCTTCGCGCCCGCGATGGAGCAGTTCGTCATCCCGCAGCCCGCGGACGTCCTCGCGGCGATCAGGAAGACCGTCGGGCGTGGCGACTGAGGTCAAGCTGCCGCGCCTCGGGCAGGGGATGGAGGCGGGCACGATCGTCAAGTGGCTGAAGGCGGAGGGCGACCGCGTCGAGCGCGGCGACCCGCTGTACGAGCTCGACACCGAGAAGGTGACCCAGGAGGTCGAAGCCGAGGCGAGCGGCGTCCTGCTGAAGATCGCCGTCCAGTCGGGCGAGGTGCCGGTCGGCCAGACCGTGGCCGTAATCGGCGAGGCCGGCGAAGCCGTGCCCGACCCCGGAGGTGCCAGGCACCGTGACGAAAGAGTCACGCCCGCGTCAAAAGAGGCGAAATCATCAGGGTCTGAGGTGGCTGTAGCGGGTGCCAGGCACCATGATCGGAGCGGCGCAAGCCGGCAGCAGGCGAACGGCGGGCGCATCAAGGCCTCGCCGCTTGCCCGGCGGATTGCGCGCGAGCGCGGGATCGATCTCGGCGGGCTCAGCGGGACCGGGCCGGACGGGCGGATCGTGGCCGAGGACGTCGAGCGCGCGCAGGCGGCGCCCGCGGCACCCGCCGCGCTGCCGGCCGGCGACGTCGAGTCGATTCCCCTCACGACCGTCCGCCGCACGATCGCGCGCCGTCTGACCGCGGCGTGGGAGGTTCCCGTCTTCGAGCTCGTCGTCTCCGCCGACATGACGCGCGCGAACGCGCTCGTCGCGCGTGCGCGCGAGCTCGACCCGGACGTGCGCGTCACCGTCACAGACGTCCTGGCCAAGCTCGCGGCGCTCGCGCTCGTGCGCCACCCCGAGGTCAACGTCCAGTTCGCCGACGACGCGATCCTCCGCTTCCCGCGCGCGAACATCGGCATCGCAGCCGCCGCCCCGCAGGGACTCGTCGTCCCCGTCGTCCACGGCGCCGACGAGCTGTCGCTGACCGAGCTCGCCACACGGCGCGCCGAGGTGATCGGCCGTGCACGCGAGAACAGGCTCCGCCAGGAGGACATCGACGGTGGCACCTTCACGATCTCGAACCTCGGCATGTACGGCGTCGAGCAGTTCGTCGCCGTGCTCAACCCGCCGCAGGCTGCGATCCTCGCCGTCGGCGCCACGCAGGACCGCGCCGTCGTCGTCGATGGAGACGTCGTCGTCCGCCCGATGCTCACGCTCACGCTGACCGTCGACCATCGCGCCGTCGACGGCGCTCCGGCTGCCGACTTCCTGCGGACGTTGAAGTCGTTCCTCGAGGAGCCCGGGCTCGCACTCTGATGCGCGTCTGGTATCTCGTCCGCGACTTCGATTCCGGCCGCAGCTTCTACAAGCGAGCGCTCGGCTTCGAGGAGACCTACGTCGACTTCGACGACAAGTGGGCCCAGCTCGAGCGCGGCCAGACACAGATCGCGCTCGCGGTCGGCGCGACCGTGCAGCGGCCCGTCGCCGCGGGCGGGTCGGTCGGCCTGGCGCCGCTCATGACGGTGACGCTCACCGTCGACCACCGCGCCGTCGACGGCGGCCCGGCCGCCGAGTTCCTACGCACCGTCAAGACCCTGCTCGA
>JAFAHG010000246.1 GCA_019237315.1 Actinomycetota bacterium | reverse complement strand
CTCGTCGCCGAAGAAGCTGATGCGGTACGCGGTCTCCGAGTACGCCGGCTGGATCTCGAGCACGTCGCCCTTCACGCGGAAGCGCCCGCGTCCGAGCAGGGTGTCGTTGCGCGCGTACTGGATGTCGACGAGCTTCCGGAGCACGAGATCGCGGTCGCTCTCCTCGCCGACGGTGAGGAAGACGACCTTCTTCTCGTACTCCTCCGGCGAGCCGAGGCCGTAGATGCACGAGACGGACGCGACGATGATCACGTCCCGCCGGGACAGGAGGTTCGACGTCGCGGCGTGGCGCAGCCGGTCGATGTCGTCGTTCCGCGAGCTGTCCTTCTCGATGTAGAGGTCGGCCTGCGGGACGTACGCCTCGGGCTGGTAGTAGTCGTAGTAGGAGACGAAGTACTCGACGGAGTTGTTCGGGAAGAACTCCCGGAACTCGTTGCAGAGCTGCGCGGCGAGCGTCTTGTTGTGCGCGATGACGAGCGCCGGCCTGCCGACCTTCTCGATGATCCAGGCCATCGTCGCCGTCTTGCCGGTCCCGGTGGCGCCGAGGAGGGTCTGGTAGCGCTCGCCCGCGGTGATCCCGGCGGCGAGCGTCTCGATCGCCGCGGGCTGGTCGCCGGTCGGCGTATAGGCGGTCGACGTTTTCAGCTCTGCCATTCGAGACAGGGTATCGCCCATGACCGCAATGGAGACCCGCCCGCCCTACGCCGCCTACGCGGCGATCGTGACCACGTTCTCCGGCGGGCTCGCCGCCGCCGCGACGCTCGCGCACGTCCTCGGCCGCGAGCCGAGGGAGCGGAACGCGCTCGACCTCGTCGTGCTCGGCGCGGCGACCTTCAAGGCCGCGCGCACGATCGCGCGCGACGAGGTGACCAGCTTCCTGCGCGAGCCGTTCGTCGAGGGCGACGCCCACGCGGGCGGGGAGGAGCCGCTGCCGTCCGGCGACTTCCGCCAGGCGATCGGCGAGCTCGTCACGTGCTCGCGGTGCGTCGGCACGTGGGTCGCCGCCGGTCTCGGTTCGCTGCAGATCCTCGCGCCGCGCGCAGGGCAGCTCCTCACGTGGACGCTCGCCGCCGGTGCGGTGAACGACTGGCTGCAGGCCGGCTTCGCGGGGCTGACCGCGAAGGCGAACGAGCTCGAGCGCCGGGGCTAGCCGACCGTCAGCCGGCCGCCGGCCGTCCGGCTGCGCCACCCGCAACCGCTCCGAACGCTAGCGCGGTAGGTGTGACGTGTCCGCGTCGGGTCCGTGCCAGCTCCGTGAAAAGACGTCCACGGGTGGCGGCGGCCTAGTCGCCCCAGTCGAAGTCGCGCGAGCGCGACCAGAGGCTCTCGTCCGACTGCTCCTCGCTCTTCGCGTCCTCGCGCTGCTCCTCGACCGGAAGGGGCCCGGAGAACGTCTCGTCGCTCGGCCAGTCCAGCGACGTCGGTTCGTCGACGATCGACTGCACGCCGTCCATCGTGTCCTCGACCCGCGCCTGCTCCTCCGTCTTGAACAGCGGATGGTTCTCGAACGGGTCGTCGGTCAGGTACCGCTCGATCGGCATCTCGTGTTCGAGCGCAGCGTTCCGCCGCTTCAGCTCGAGATGCTCCTGGATGACCTGCGCGAAAAGCGACGGAGTCTCAACCGGCACGTTTTCCTCCTGCTCGTACGCCATTCGGACGGGGCAGTCTAACGCGCGAGCACCCCGTCAGGTGTGCCGACACGGTCTCGCCCGGCCCGCTTCGCCAGGTAGAGCGCATCGTCGGCCGCGGCCACGAGGGCCTCGGAGTCGGGACAGGCGGGGAACGCGGCCACCCCGAAGCTCGCGGTCAGCCGCAGGACGTCTCCGCCCGGCGACCTCACCTCGCGGTGGAGGAGGGCCCGGCGCGCCCGGTCGGCCACCGCGGCGCCGCCCTCCGCGTCCGTCCCGGGCAACACGAGCGCGAACTCCTCGCCGCCCCAGCGCCCCGCGATGTCGACGTCGCGCACCGTCTCGCCGAGCACCTCGGCGAAGACCGACAGCACGACGTCGCCGAAGGGGTGGCCGTAGCGGTCATTCACGTCCTTGAAGTTGTCGAGGTCTGCGAAGACGAAGCACACGTCGCCGCCGAACCGTTCCGCGCGCGCGAGCTCTCCGCGCAGCATCTCCTCCACGGCGCGGCGGTTCGCAATACCCGTCAGCTCGTCGATGCGCGCCTGCCGCTCGACGACACGGTGCAGGTGTGCGTTCTCCAGCGCGACGACCGCGTGCGAGATGAGCGAGACCGCCGCCTCGCGCGTCGCGTCGTCGAAGTTCTCGCCCGCGAGCACGATCGTCCCGAAGTCGCGTCGCGCCGCCCGCAGCGGCAGCTCGAGCACCTGCCCGCCGGCCTTCAGCTCGCCGGTTCGCGCCACTTCGGTGTCCGGGCCGATGACGACGCCCCCGCTCGCTCCCGTCACCTCGACTGCCGTCTCGACGACGACGCGCAACAGCTGGTCGACATCGTGCGTCGCGGCCAGAACATCTGCGAACCGCGACGTCGCCTCACGCGAGCGGCGCCGTTCGTCTTCGAGCTCGACCACGCGCTGTTCGAGCTGCGTCGCCATGCGGTTGAACGCGTCGCCGACGCGCGCGAACTCGTCGTGACCCCGCACCTCGACGCGCTCGCTCCACTCTCCGCGGGCGATCGCATCGGTCGCACGGATGAGACGCGTCAGCGTGCGGGAGATCGAGAGTCCGAGCAGGAAGATGAGACCCCCGATACCGAGCACGGCGGCGACCAGCGCCGCGGCGATGCGCAAGCGCGCGGATGTCTGCGCCGCATCCAGCTCTGACTGACGTGCGAGTGCCGCGAACTGCATCCCGTCCGCGCTTGCGAGCGCGGAGCTCAGCACACCGCGGAACTCGTGCCCGCCGACGTCAACCTCGGCAGGGAGACCCGGAGCGAGCGGGAGCTCGTTGCCGAGCATCGGGCCCGCGACGATCTCGCCGTTGCGGACGGCGACGAGCGTGTCCCGGGGATCCAGGTTGACGAGCAGCCGCTGGATGGCAACCGTGATCGGCACCGGGGTGGCGCGGCGTTCGGCGGCGCCGATCTCCTGCGCGTAGCCGGCGACCGCGAAGCGCACGTCCGCACGGAGGCGCGTGTCGACCTTCTGGGTCTCCCGCCGGTTCGCGAACGTGTCGAAGCCGTAGAACGCCACGCAGGTCGGGACGACCGCGATCAACGCGAAATACGTCAGGAGCTTGGTTCTGAAGCTTCCCACTCTCACCGCCCGGCCGCAGCTTGCTGTCTCACCATTTGTCGGCTGGAACCGACCTCGACATGAGCCAAGCTGACAGAATCAGAACATGCGACGAGCAGCGAGGCTCCTCGGCCGCCGGGCCGGCTTCTGGGGGACGGCCCTTGCCCTGTGGCGGCTCTGGCAGCGAATCCCCCCGAAGCACCGAAAACGGCTCCTTCACCAGGCCCGGAAGCACGGTCCGCGTCTCGCTCGGCAAGCGCTCAAGGCGCGCAGCAAGGGCAAAGGCCTCTTCTGAGCTAGACGGTCAGCACCGCGCGCGCAATCCGGTCCTGCTCGATCGCATGCGCCGTCGGGTACCCCTCCGCACTGCTCGCGCGCCACGGACGGCCGACGTACCGCACCGGGGTTCCGGCGGCCGCCTCCTCGAGCCGGTGGCGAATCGTCCGCCAGGCGCCCATGTTCTGCGGCTCCTCCTGCGCCCACACCACTTCGTCGAGCGCGGGGTAGGACGCGATGACGTCACGCGCGGCCTGGACGGGGAACGGATAGAGCTGCTCGATCCGCGCGACGGCGACCGGCGCCGCGGCGGCGCGCTCCCGGTGGCCGACGATGTCGTAGTAGACCTTGCCCGAGCAGAGGACGAGGCGGCGGACGGCGTCCTTGTCGACGGGGTCGCGCTCGTCGAGGACCGGCTGCCAGCCGCCGTCGGCGAGCTCGTCCAGCGTCGACGCCGCCTCTTTGAGGCGAAGCAATCCCTTCGGCGTCATCACGACGAGCGGCCGTGCGACGGCGACGAGCGCCTCGCGGCGAAGCACGTGGAAGTACTGCGCCGCCGTCGTGCAGTTCACGATGCGCAGGTTCTCCTGCGCGGCGAGCTGGAGGAAGCGCTCCAGGCGCGCGCTCGAGTGCTCCGGCCCGTTGCCCTCGTAGCCGTGCGGGAGCAGCATCGTCAGGCGTGAGGTCTGCTTCCACTTCGCGAGACCGCTCGAGATGAACTGGTCGATGATCGTCTGCGCGCCGTTTGCGAAGTCGCCGAACTGCGCCTCCCACAGCACGAGCGCCTCCGGCGCCGCCGTCGAGTAGCCGTACTCGAATCCGAGGCAGGCGTACTCGGAGAGCGGCGAGTTGTAGACCTCGAACGACGCCGTCGCATCCTCGAGGTGCTGCATCGGTGCGTAGCGCGCGCCGTTGTCGACGTCGTGGAGCACGACATGGCGATGCGAGAAGGTTCCGCGCTCCGTGTCCTGGCCGGTCAGCCTCACCGGGATGCCTTCGACGAGCAGCGACGCGAACGCGAGCGCTTCGGCCTGGCCCCAGTCGATGCCTCCTTCGTCGAGCGCCGTGCGCCGCCGCTCGAGCTGGCGCGCGAGCTTCGGATGGACCGTGAATCCTTCCGGGACGCGGAGGAGTTGCTCGTTGAGCGCGCGCAGGCGATCCGCAGGAACCGCCGTCGACACACCGCTCGCGCCTGCGCGCGGGACGCCTTCGTCGCGCGTCTTCGCGGGGATCTCCTCGCCGAACGACGCCTTCAGCCGATCGTGCGCCTCGCGGAGCCTCGATTCCACCTCGCGGGCGAGGGTGTCGGCTTCGTCGGCGGTGAGGACGCCCTCCTCGACGAGCTGCGCGGCGTAGAGCCCGCGCACGGTCGGATGCTCGTCGATCTTCGCGACCATCAGCGGCTGTGTGTAGCCCGCCTCGTCCTGCTCGTTGTGGCCGAAGCGGCGGTAGCCGACGACGTCGATCACGACGTCGTGACCGAAACGGCGGCGATAG
>JAFAHG010000133.1 GCA_019237315.1 Actinomycetota bacterium | reverse complement strand
GACCGTCCCGCCGCGCGCCTCGACGAACTGCCGCACGACCCCGAGCCCGATCTCGCCCGGGCCCACCGACGCCGTGGTGCGGTCGACGGTCACGTTGAGAAACGCGTCCGGGGGCGCGCAATCGACCTCGATCGTCCCGCCGGCCGGGGCGTACCGAATCGCCGTCGACACGACCGAGTTGATGATCTCGGCGGCGCGCACGGGGTCGACGTCGGTCGGCAGACGTTCGCCGCCCGGCCGGCGGACGCGCAGTGCGAGCCCTTTTTCACGCGCGGCGCCCTCGAAGGCAAGGACTTCGCCGGTCACGAGGTCTTCGGACGGCACGGGCGCGCGCGGAAGCGACTGCAACAGCACCTCGGCTTCGGTCAGCGCGCGGAGCACCGCGTTCAGCCGCGCCGGCGTCGGCTCGAGGACGCCGTCGCGAAACGCTTCGACGTTGGCAACCGCAACCGCGAGATGGTTGCGGATCGCGTGGACGATGCTCCTCACGCGGGCTCGACCATCTTGTAGCCGATCCCGAAGACGGTCACGATATAGCGCGGATTCGCGGGGTCTTTCTCGATCCGCGCGCGCAGGTTGGCGATGTGGCGATCGAGGGTGCGGTCGTAGACGTCGCCGTCGATGCTCACGCGCTGCAAGAGCTGATCGCGGGTGAGCGTCTGACCGACGTGCTCGGCGAGCACCTCGAGGATCCGGAATTGCGTCGGGGTCAGCGTCACCGGCTTGCCGTCGACCCGTACCTCGTGGGCGACGGGGTCGATTGAGACCGCGCCAACCCGCCGTTCCCCTCCGTGGTGGGGGGCTTCGCGCCGTTCGCTCCGCCGCAAGACCGTCTTGGCGCGAGCGACGACCTCGCGCGGGCTATAGGGCTTGCCGACGTAGTCGTCGGCGCCCAGCTCGAGCCCGACGACGCGGTCGACCTCGTTGGTGCGCCCGGTCAGCATGATGATCGGGACGTCGCGCTCGGCGCGCACCCGCCGCAAGACCTCGGTCCCCGGAAAGCCTGGAAGGTTGAGATCGAGAAGGATGAGGTCGGGCCGGTGCTTGGCGTGGAGCTCGACCGCGCTCGGACCGTCGGCGGCCCGCAACACGCCGAAGCCTTCGTCTTTGAGATACTGCTCGAGCACGTCGGCCAACGCCGACTCGTCCTCGACTACCAGCACGGTCCGTCCTGCTTCCACCGTACGGCTGAGGTTCGTGAAGACGACGGGAAGTCGCCTTCACAGCGCGTTCTTCGGGTCTGCAACCTTCCGCTTGTAGGAAATAGGTGTATGGAACCCACACGCGACGAGCAGCCTCTGTCGGCGACGCTCGCTTTCGTCTTGACGATCGGCGGCCTGATCGTGGCCGGCTGGATCGCGATGTTCGTCCTACTCTGGGAGCGCTGGTAGGATGGGGATCCACATCGAGCGCACCGAGCGCATCTGGATCCGCGTCGCCTTTGCGATCCTGGTCTTCTTCCTCGCGGTCGTCACGACGGCGGCCGTCGTCGACGGGCTCGTCCCGCCGAGCCACATCCAAAGCATCGATCCGACCAAGGTCTCCGAGACGCCGCCCTTCGACAAGCCGGGGCTGCGCAAGGTCGGCGAGGGCGCGTACGAAGCGTACTACGTCGCGCGCATCTTCTCGTTCGCGCCGAACCAGATCGACGTTCCGGCCGGCTCCCATGTGACGTTCTACGTCACCAGCGCCGACGTCGAGCACGGGTTCTCGGTTCCGGAGACCGGCGTCAACACGATGGTGACGCCCGGCTGGGTGAGCGCCGTGTCGCACACCTTCAAGACGCCCGGGACGTTTCTGTTGATCTGCAACGAGTATTGCGGCGCCGGCCATCAGGTGATGGCGGCAAAGGTCGTGGTGCACTGATGGCGACGACGACGCGAATCCCGGTGACCGCGCCGGTGGCACCGCCCCCGCCGCCCGGCGACGTGCGAACGAACCGGCTCGTCCTCACCCACATCTACACCTCGACGCTGGTGCTCGGGCTGGGCGCGCTCTTCGGGATGCTGCAAGGTTTCTCGCGCGCGAACTGGATCGTGATGCCGCCGTGGTTCGACTACTACCGCATGCTCACCGCGCACGGCGTGCTGATGGCGCTCGTCTTCACGACCTTCTTCATCACGGGGCTGGTGACGTATTCAGTCTACCGCACGATCCCGCGG
>JAFAHG010000188.1 GCA_019237315.1 Actinomycetota bacterium | reverse complement strand
CCGACGAAGACGCCGTCGGCGCCGAGCTGCATGCAGAGCGCCGCGTCGGCCGGCGTCGCGATGCCGCCCGCGGTGAACGTCACGACGGGGAGTCGCCCGTGCTCTGCGACCCAACGCACGAGCTCGACCGGAGCGCGCAGTTCCTTGGCCTCCGCGTAGAGCTCCTCCGTGCGCAACGACTGCAGCCGGCGGATGCCGCCGAACACGGCGCGCATGTGCGTGACCGCGTTGACGATGTCGCCGGTGCCGGCTTCGCCCTTCGTCCGGATCATCGCCGCGCCCTCCGCGACGCGCCGCAGCGCCTCGCCGAGGTTCGTCGCGCCGCAGACGAACGGAACCGTGAAGTCCCACTTGTCGACGTGGTGCTCGAGGTCGGCCGGCGTCAGCACCTCGGACTCGTCGATGTAGTCGATCTCGAGGGCCTGGAGGATCTGCGCCTCCGCGAAGTGGCCGATGCGGCACTTCGCCATCACGGGGATCGTGACGGCCTCCTGGATCTCCTTGATCATCGCGGGGTCCGACATCCGCGCGACCCCGCCGTCGCGGCGGATGTCCGCCGGGACGCGCTCGAGCGCCATCACCGCGCAGGCCCCCGCCTCCTCCGCGATCTTGGCCTGCTCCGCGTCGACGACGTCCATGATGACGCCGCCCTTCAGCATCTCGGCGAGGCCGCTCTTCACGCGCATCGTGCCGATCTCGTGCATCGGCTCCAATGCTAGCGGCCTATGCCACCGGGCCCGGCGCGCCGTTCAGCACGAGGTGGTACGTGTTCGGCGAGACCTTGTTCCCGGCGCCGACGTGCAGCGTGCCGCTTGCGTTCTTGTACACCCGGGTGCCCCCGACGACCGGGACCGTGATGCTGTTGTCGGCGAGCACGGTGACCTCACCGGCGAAGCGGATGTCGCCGTCGGGCAGGTGCGCGACGCCGTCGAGCCGCGCGGTCGTCTTGCTCGTGAACGTCATGCGGCCCTCGTCCGAGCCGACCACCTGGTTCGTCCGCTTGCCGAACTGGCCTGCAGACGCGTTCAGGAGCTTGTCCGTGAAGTCGACCGTGTCCCCGGCCGTCGTCGTCTTCGGCGTCCGGGCGTGCGACTGCGTCGACGTGACCACCGACGTCACGCGTACCGTCACAGCCTTCAGCTGATGGGTCTGGGTCGCTGTGGTGTCGGTCGTGGAGGTGGTGGGACTCGCGCTCCCACCGCTTCCGCCGCAGGCGGCGAGCACCAAGGGCAGGAGCCCGAGCAGCGCGAGGCGAATATGCCACCGTACCCGCTTCACCTCTCCGCCTCCATGCATGGACGAACCTCCCCTCCCGGGAAGTTTGACGTATCCCGGTGGCATTCGCCACCTCCCCGTCGGCGTGGACGCGTGAGGCGCCTGCCGGCGCTCCGGATCGCGGCGTTCGCAGCCGTGGTCGCAACGGGGCTCGCGGCGGTCAACGCCGCCGCCCGCAGTCCGACGCTCGACGCCCAGCCCGTGCGCAGCGAGGAGGCCTCACGGGCTCCCGTGCCCCTGCCGGACTCCGTCGCCCGCGGCGGCGGCCTCTCCGCCCGACTCGGCGAGGGCGACCGGTCGGTCGTGCCGGCGTCGCCGCTCGCGCCTCAGCCGCTTGTCTCCCCGAAGCTGATCGAGCGGCCGGAGGTCACGCCGCCCGCGGTCGCGCCGACTCCCGACACGGTGACGACGACGCCGGCGCCGCCGGCGAAGGGGCCGACCGGGCTACCGCTGAAGGTGACCCCTCCGCTCAAAGGCGGCCCGTACGTCTTCCCCGTCACGGGCGGGAACGTGATCTTCGGCGACACCTACGGCGCGTTCCGCACGGACGTTCCCGGCGGCTGGCATCACGGCGACGACATCTTCGCCCCGCTCGGGACGCCCGTCGTCGCCGTCGCGAAGGGCACCGTGAACCGCGTCGGGTGGCAGCGCCTCGGCGGATGGCGCCTGTGGGTTCGCGACGACGTGGGCGACGAGTTCTACTACGCACATCTGTCGGGCTACACGCCGTTCGGGCTGAAGGACAAGCGCGTGCACGCGGGCGAGGTGCTCGGCTACGTCGGCAACACGGGCGACGCGTTCACGACCCTCCCGCACCTCCACTTCGAAGTGCACCCGAGGAGCCTGCTGCACCTCGGGTACAACGGAGCGGTCGACCCGACGAAATATCTCGACGGCTGGCGGCGCATTGGCCACACGCCCGCGTACGAGGTGGTCCATCCGCAATTCCCACGCGCGGCTTCCGCCCGGCTCGAGGCGGTGACGAACTTCCGCGAACTGCTGCGCGTCCATGGCCCGTCCCGTCGGACGGTGCGCGAGGCTCCCCCGCCCGTGGTCTTCTTCGAGACCACCCGGCCGACGCCGGCGCCGCTTCCGGTCGTCCTCGCCGTCCCCGGCCGCCGCGCCTACCGCTGGGCCGCGATCGACGCGATGGCCGCGATCGCCGTGCTCGCCATGTACATGTGGCGCCGGCCGTTCGACGCCTGAGAGAAGGGCCCGCCAGGATTCGAACCTGGGACCAACGGATTATGAGTCCGCTGCTCTAACCGCTGAGCTACGGGCCCGGGGTGCGTTAGACTCCGCGACCGTGAAGGTCTACCAGCGGGAGCGGCAGTTCCGCACGCGCGGAGGCCTCCACGTCACCGACATCACCGACGAGGTGCGCGAGAGCGTCACGGAGTCCGGCGTCGTGGACGGGATCTGCTGCGTCTACTCGCCGCACACCACCTGCTGCGTGCGGGTGAACGAGTTCGAGTCGGGCATGTTCGAGGACTTCGCCCGCCTGCTCCGCCGGCTGATCCCGCACGACACCTACTACGCGCACGACGACTGGGACCGCCGCACCGAGAACATCTGCCCCGAGGACATGGAGTTCGGCAACGGGCACTCCCACTGCATGTCCATGGTGCTCGGTTCCGCGAGCGAGTCGATTCCCGTCGCCGACGGCGAGCTCCAGCTCGGCACGTGGCAGCGGGTGCTCTTCATCGAGCTCGACCGCGAGCGCGACCGCCGCTGGCTCGTCAAGGTCGTCGGGTCCTAGGTCGACATGCCGTTCTGGCTCGTCCCGCTCATCGTCCTGGGCGCGCTGCTCCTGTTGTTCGGGATCGTCGTGCTGCTCGGCCGCTTCCGCGGCGGCCGTTACCTCAGGCCGCTCATCACGACGCTCGCACGCGTCGGTTTCCTGCGGCGGTGGTTCCAGAAGATGAGTACCGCCGCGCTCGAGCGGCAGAACCCCGAGCTCGCAAGCGCCCTGCGGAAGATGCAGCGCGTCGGCGCGAACCCTGATCCGCTGAAGGCGCAGCAGGCGCTCTCCCGCCTTTCCGCCGGCGAGCGGCGTGCCTACCTCGACGCCGTGCAGGAGCAGGGCGCGATGCCGGAGCCGGCGAACCGCCAGCAACGGCGGCTGCAGCAGCGACTGCAGCAGGGAAGCCGTCCCGGAGGCACCGCGGGCGGCAAGCGCCAGAAGCGCCGCCGGTAGCTCTCAGCGGCGGCGTGCGACGGCGCGCGTCGCGAACCCAAGGGCTGCGCGTGACAGCGAGCGCGTCTTCGCGAGCACGCTGTCGAGCGCGTCTGCGAACCAGTCGATGTCGCTCTCCTTCACCACGAGTGGCGGCAGCCCCTTGAGGACGTTGATCCGGTGGCCTGCGACCTGGCTGAGAATGTGGTGCTCGCGGAAGAGCGGGCCGATCACGAACTGGCTGAAGAGCGCAGGCTGTCTGCCGTCGATGAAGCGCCAGGTCCGGCTCCCGCCTGCGGGCTCGCCGAATTCGACCGCCCACATGAGCCCGAGCCCGCGCACGTCCTTTACGACGTCGTAGCGTTCGAGCAGCGGCATCGTGCGCTCGAGGAGATACGCACCGATGCGAGCGGCGCGGTCCGTGAGGTCGCGCTCGGCGAGCTCGTGCAGCGTGGCGAGCCCGGCAACCATCGCGGCGTCGTTCGGCGCGAACGTGGAACCGTGCGACGTCGCGTGCTCGAGCGAGTCGAACACCGCCTCGTGGACGGAGCGGCGCAGGAGCAGCGCGCCGACGGGGACGTACCCACCGGAGAGCCCTTTCGCCACGGTCACCATGTCCGGCTCGAGCCCCCAGTGCTGCGACGCGAACATGCGCCCGGTGCGCCCGAAGCCGGTCTGCACCTCGTCGACGCAGAAGAGCGTCCCGTACTTCCTGCAGAGCCGCTGCGCACCTGCGAGGTAGTCCCATCCCGGGAGGATCACCCCTTGGCCCTGCACCGGCTCGGTGACGAAGAGCGCGACGTCCTCGCGCGCGAACTCCGCTTCCAGGGCATCGAGGTCGTCGAAGGGCACGTGGACGACGTCTGGGAGCAGCGGGCCGAAGCGGGCGCGGGCCTCGGCCGAGCCGTTGACGGACATCGACCCGAGCGTGAGGCCGTGGAACCCGTTCTCGGTCGCGACGACGCGCGGACGGCCGGCCGCCGCTCGGCCGAGCTTGATCGCGGCTTCAACCGCCTCGGTCCCCGTGTTGACGAAGACGACGCGATCCGTCGACGCAGGTGCGACGGAAACGAGCGCCTCGGCGAGAAGCCCCGGGAGGTCGGTCAGCCCGAGCTGCGGGAGGCTCGCCGTCTGCAGCTCGAGGAACTCGGCGAGCGCTGCACGGACGGTCGGGTTGTTGCGCCCGACGTTGTACATCCCGAAGCCGCCGAGCCAGTCGAGGTAGCGCGTCCCGTCGCGGTCGAACAGGTACGGGCCTTCGGCACGCTCCCAGTGGCGGTCGAAACCGAGGATCCGGAGGATCTCGACGAACCGGGGATTCGAATGACGGCCGTAGAGTGCGAGGCCCTCCCCCGCACGCTCGGCGAGAAGCCCCCGCAGGCTGAACTCGGCCATCCGTCCAAGCGTAGTTCGCGGTTGACGCGGGCGTCGGCGTCTGACAAAAGGGTCGGATGCCCGGGAAGCGAACGCCTTACCTCGTCGCCGCCGCGCTCGTCGTGGCCGGAGCCGCGGTCGGTCTCGTGGTCGGCCTGTCCGGCGGCAGCTCGAAGAAGAAGGCCACGTCGACCCGGCAGGTGACGCACATCGTCACCGCGCTCCTCGCGCCGCCGCCGTCCGACGCAGCCCCGCAGGTCTCACCGGTGCAGGCGGTCTTCGACCCGACGCAGAAAGCGACCTTCTACACGGTGTCGGTCCAGGCGCAGGCCGGCACGGACGTGACGTATGCCTGGCACCTCGCGCCGCCGCCGGGCGATCCTGCCTGCAGCAAGCTGACGACGCTGCCCGGCGCGGCCAACCGTGCGGTGTGGCACGTCGCGGGCTGCAGCTCGACGGCCGGGAGGATCACGGTCGCCGTGACGACGAACGCATGGGCTTGCTCGGCGACCGCATCGGGGGCGAAATCCGGGCTCGGCCCCAGGGCGACCTGCAAGAAGATCTAGCGGTTTCCTTGCATCGCCCTAACGCCTCCGGGGAACAAGGGAGGCATGAAAACTCTCGTCGCCATCTCAGTCCTCGCCCTCGCGCTCGCCGGAACCGCCGCCGCTGCGACTGCTCCCTCCGTCGCCACGGCTCCCGCGAGCGCCGTCCACTCGACGACCGCAACGCTGCACGGCAGCGTCACACCGAACGGCCAGCAGACGAGCTGGTGGTTCGAATACGGGACGAGCACGAGCTACGGGCTGAAGACCGCGACGAAGAACGCCGGCTCGGGGACGAAGTCCGTCGACGTCACGGCGGCGCTCTCGAAGCTGACGCCCGGCACGACGATCCACTACCGGCTCGTCGCGTCGAACCCGACCGGCACGAGCTACGGCGGCGACCAGTCGTTCGCGCTGCTCGGCGCGCCGGGACTGCAGACGTTCGCGGCTCAGAACGTGAGCCCGACCTCCGCGGTCCTGAGCGGCACCGTCAATGCGAACGGCGCGGCGACGACGTGGTACTTCGACTACGGCACGACCTCGGGCTACGGGCTGAAGACCGCGACGCAGACGATCGCCGCGGGTTCCGGCGCCCAGCCCGTCAGCGTGACCGTGTCGAACCTGTCGCCCCTGACGACCTACCATTACCGCCTCGACGCCTCGAACGCGAACGGCACCGTCAAGGACGGCGACATGTCCTTCTCGACGCCGACGTCGATCACGATGGCGCAGACCGCGCTGCGCGTCGTCGCCGGCCAGTACGTGCGCCTCTCGGGCAGCGTCTTCGGCGGCCAGACCGGCGTCGCGCTCACGATCAGGTCGCAGCCGTTCGGCGAGAGCGTGCTCACGCCCCTCGCGACGGTCTACAGCGGCGCGGACGGGACGTGGACGTACCTCGCGCGGCCGCTCGTCACCACTACCTTCCAGGCCTCGGCGAACGGCGGAACGAGCCCGCAGCTCACGATCGGCGTCCAGCCAGCCGTCTCCCTGCACCTGATCTCAGGTGCGCGGTTCTCGACGCGGGTCACTGCTGCGAGCTCGTTCGCCGGGAAGATCGTCCAGTTCCAGCGCTCGTCCTACGGGCGCTGGGTGACGGTCAAGCGCGAGCGCCTGAACGCATCCGGTGTCGCGTACTTCAGCGCGAGCCTGCTCCCGCGCGGGAAGTCCGCGATCCGGATCGCGCTGAGCGTGAACGAGGCGGGCCCCGGCTACCTCGCGGGCTTCAGCCGGACGCTGGCGTACGTTCGGGGATAGGCCGGCGCGCGAGCACCATCCGGGCGAGCTCCTGCGCGCGCTCGGGCAGCGTGCTCCCGTCGGCCGAGAGCACGAAGCGTGCGAGCTCCTCGGCGGGGTCGTGCTCGCCGGTCTCGAGCCAGTGCACCGAGGTCTGCAGCGTCGGAGCGAGCCGGCGCAGCGTCTCGGTGCTCGGTTGACGGACACCGCGTTCGAGCCGGCTCAGGAAGCCGGCGGTCAGCGTGGTACCGGCCGCTTCGCGCAGGGTGAGGCCGAGCGCGAGGCGGCGCATGCGGATGCGTTCCCCAGGGCTTGTCATGGCCGAACGCTCGCACCGCGGCCGCGGAGGGGCATCCGTGGTACCCGCGGAGCGAGTACGTGGTTTCCCGCAAGCTAGTGCCCGGTGGCCGAGAAGTGCATGTAGTCCTTCGTCGAGCCGCTCCAGGAGCCGCCCCAGCCCCAGCCGACGGCCCGGAAGTAGGCGACCACGGTCGGCGTGACCATCCCGGGACGGATGCGCGAGCGGTTCATGTACGAGACCGCGGTCTTGTCGCGCGTCTGGCCGCACCCCACGTAGGGGTTCTCGACCGGGTTCAGGTCGACGGCCTCGCCGTAGGCGTGCTCAGACCAGCTGCCGGTGCCGGTCCCTCCGCTGCAAGGCGACGGTACGGCCTGGCGGCACTCGAAGCTCGCGGTCACGTCGCCGTCCTTCGGCAGAACGGACGCCGGGCCGTACTCGTCGGAGACGGCCATGTGGCGGATCGGGAACCGGTGCACGTACAGCAGCCGGAAGACGGCGCTGAGCTTCTGTGTCGCGTCCTCGTTGACGACGAGCTGGCCCGTGTGGGCCTTTCCGTCGAACCCCCAGTAGGTCAGCGTGAGGAGGCGCAGGTGCGAGAGCGGAACCGGACAACCCGCCGCGTAGTGGTGGCTCGAGACGATCTCGCTGCGCACGTTCGCGGGGAGCACATGCGTGGAGGCGTGGAACACGATGCCGGCGAGTGCTGCAGCGAAGACGCGCGTCACCCCGCGAATCGTAACGAGGCTCTATGCCGACGCGGCGAGCCCGCTGCGCGAGCGCTTCATCGCGTACATCGCCGCGTCCGCACGCGCGAGCAGCGCGTCGGCCGTCTCCTCCCCGTCCCAGGTCGCGCAGCCCGACGATGCGGCGTGTCCGGGGCGAAGTGCCTCCTGGAGCGCGACGCTGACCGTTGCGACGCCTTCTGCATCCGTCCCCTCGAGCACGAGCGCGAACTCGTCGCCCCCGGTCCGGCCGATCACGTCCGTGATCCGCACGGCCGCGCTCCACCGGCTCGCGAGCTCACGCAGCAACCGGTCGCCTTCGGCGTGGCCCTTCGTGTCGTTGACCTGCTTCAGGCCGTCGACGTCGAGTACGACGACGCTTAGCGGAAGCCCGGAGCGGCGTGCGCGTGCAAGGGCAAGGGACAGCTCCGCGTGGAAGCCGCTGCGGTTGAGGAGCCCGGTCAGCGAATCCGTCGTCGCCTGCTTGCCGAGCTGGCGGAGCAGGTCTGCGCGTGCGAGTGCCGCTGCGATCATGCTCGAGAGCATCGCGAGCACGCGCCCGGCGCCGTCTCCGAAGGCGTTCGCCACGGGCGAATACACCTTGAGGACGCCGGTCGGACTTCCCTCGTGTGGGAGCGGGACGACGATCAGCGAGCGTGCGCCGACGTGCCGGCACGCGTCGCGGTCGACGCGCGGGTCGAGCTCGCTGTCGGTGCAGACGAGCATCTCGGCGGTCGCAATTGCGAGACCCGAGAGGGAGCGCGCGCGCGGGACGCGCCTCCCGAGGTGGGCAACCGCCGTTCCCGCCGCGGCGCGGTACACCATGTCGTCGCCGTCCGGAATCTCGACCACCGCCGCCTCCGCGCCGGTGAGCTCGAGCGCGTTCTCGACGACCGTGCGCATGACGGCCTCCACCTCGAACGCCGACGTGGCAATGGAGTTCTGGATGCCGACGAGCCGGTCGAGGTCGTGCGCGTGTGCGCGTTGTGCGCGCATGACGCGGCTTGCGCCGCCGCCGATCAGGGCGGAGACGATCGTCCAGAGAACGACGCCACGCCAGCCGGTGTTCGGGTACATCGGCGCGCCGACGAGCGCGATCGGGAGCCCGAACATCGCCGCGGTCGCCGCGGTCATCGCGGGAACGGCGCGGCCGCCCCACTGGAGTCCGACCCAGACGGCCGGCAGCGCGGCGAGCGGGCCGTAGCCGGACGTGCTGCCGCCCTGCGCCTGGCGGAGGACGGCGACGACGGCGTCGCAGGCGAACGGGAGGAGGACGAGCGCCGACGCCGGGAGGGGAAGGATTGCCGCCGCCGCGACGACGAACACCGCAGCGGCTGCGTCGGCGGCGACGAGCGTCCAGTCGGTCGAGCGGGTGTCGAGGCCGCAGACGGCGAACGCGAGCAGCAGGATGCCGCCGGCGACGAACGCCGGCGCGTCGATTCGAGCCCAGGACGGGAACCGCAGCACTCCCGTCCTTCATCGGCACTTACGGCCAGGCAGTTGAGCCGGCCGGGCGGATGTCCATCGCGCCGCCGGGGGTGCAATCGGCCGACCAGTACTGGGGAAACGGGGAGGTGCGGATCGTCGGGTAGACGACGTCCCAGAAGTACTGCGCGATCGCCTGGGCGTCGTCGGGTGTGTCGCCGAGCTGCTCGGCGACGTAGGGCATCCACTGCATGCCGTAGCAGTCGGCCTTCGCCTCCGCCTGCTGGTCGCCGACGGCGAGCCCGTTCGAGAGCGTGCCTCCGACGACGCCGCTGAGGTGCACGGATTCGTGCGCCAGCGTGAGGATGGCCCACGCGTCGACCGCGTACGTCGCCCAGAAGGCGGGAGTCATCGGCGCGGTCGACTTGCCGTTGCCGAGGTAGCACGGCTGCGTCGCTCCCGTGACGACGTGCGCCGGCCGCACGACACGGAGGACGGTGCGCCCCTGCATCCGGGTGCGCGCGAACGTCGCCGGGACCGTCGTCGTCGCGGCGCACTTCGTCGGCTTCGTCGTCGCCGAGGCGAACTGCTTCAGCGGCAGGCAGACGCGCGACCCGTCGAGCTCGGTGAACGTCGGCAGGCTGACGAGCTTTCCGGTCACGCTGTTGTAGAGCGTGCCGCGCACGTAGCCGAGCTCGGAGCTCGGATCGCCGCCGCCCTGCTGCACGAGGGTGACCCAGTCGGTGTCGCCCTCGCAGCGGACGGTGACGTCGCGTCCGGCGATGTGCGACGCGATCGGCCCGAGGAGCTGCTCCAGGTTGCTCTGGTGGTCGGGATTCGTCCAGGGGAGGTCGGGCGTGTTCGCGATCGGGGCCGTGTCGGCCTGGACCGCGGGTGCGGCGAGCAGCGCGAGGACGGCGGCCAGGGCCAGGATCCGCACGGGCTGATGCTCGTCCATCGGAGCACCGGCCGCAACCCCTGGAATGCTGCGCGCGTGGGCTGGCGCGACCTCGTGATCCTGGCCGGCGGGCTCGCCGCCGGCGGCATCAACGCCGTCGTCGGCAGCGGCACGTTGATCACGTTCCCGATCCTCGTCGGCTTCGGGTACCCGCCCGTCGTCGCCAACGTGTCGAACACGATCGGGCTGGTCGGCGGCTCGGCGACGGCGATCCACGGCTGGCGCCGCGAGCTGCGCGGGAACGTGCGGATGTCACTCGAGCTCGCGACGATGTCCGCAGTCGGCGCCGCCGCGGGCGCAGAGCTCCTGCTGCAGCTCCCGGCCGGTTCGTTCCGGCGCGTCGCGCCGGTCATCATCGGGATCGCGGTCGTGCTCGTCGTCGTGCAGCCGTTCGTCGCACGGTGGGTCGCGGAGCATCGCCGTGAGGGGTCGGGTCGTCCGGCGGCGTGGATCTGGCTGTTCACCCTCGCCGCCGGTGTGTACGGCGGGTACTTCGGTGCGGCGCAAGGCGTGATCCTGATCGGCGTGCTCGGCCTCGCGCTCCGCGGCACGCTCCACGAGGTGAACGCGATCCGGAACATCCTGGCTGGGACCGCGAACCTGGTCGGCGCGATCGTGTTCGCGTTGGTCGCGCCGGTGAACTGGCGCGTCGCGCTCCTGATCGGCGTGAGCTCGACGATCGGCGGCTGGGCCGGGTCGCACGTCGGCCGGCGGTTGCCGACGCCCGTCGTGCGGGCGGTCGTCGTGTGCGTCGGGAGCTTCGCGATCTACAAGCTGACGCGCTAGAACCCGACGCGCACGCTCGTGAAGTACCAGAACGCGGAGGTCAGCCACAGCGTCGCGAGCACCGCGAAGACCGTCCCGCCGACGACGGGCAGGACCCATCCCGGAAGCTCGCGCTCGCGGACCGCGAACACCTTCACCGCGAACACCCCGTAGAAGAACGAGCCGACGATCGAGTGCGCGAGCACGCGCGCGTTCGCCGTCTGGAAGCCGAGGATGAAGACGCAGTGGAACGCGACCGGGAGCGTGCAGACGAACGCGAGCCGGCCGGACCAGCGGTGGATGACGTTCATCGGCGCGCCGGCGATCGACCAGGGGATCAGCGGCTTGAGCTTCCCGAAGATGCGGGCGGCGGTCGTTAACTGGACGAGCGCGAAGAACCCGGCCGCGCTCGCAAACCACACCTTCGCAGCAATCGTCGAGCTGAAGACGCTCGTGACGATCTCGGTGTAGGTGCCGTTGACGCTCGCGAGCATCGGGCGCACCTTCTCAGTACGATCGCCCGGTGTCCAGGCTAGTCGTGATCCCGGCCGTGCTGTTCGTCGCCGTGAGCGGGACGGTGTTCGCGCTCGCGAAGCTCCACCTCGCCCGCCCCACCCTGGCGAGCTCTGGCCCGGTGCAGCTCGGCGACTTCTACAACGGCGGGACGGTGTTCTCGCAGACGTGCGCGGTGTGCCACGGCGCGGACGGCCGCGGCGGCAAGATCGGCCCGAAGCTCGCGGGCACGCCGATCACTCTGGCGCGCGCGAAGGCCCAGATCGACGCCGGCGGAAGCGTGATGCCTGCGGGCCTCGTGAAGGGCCAGCAGGAGAAGGACGTGCTCGCTTACCTGGCGACGATCATGAAGACGCAGTAGCGCGCGCGGCAACGTGCGCTCCGCTGGGCGGCTCAGGCAGCTCTTACGATCCGGGCTGGTCGCGGCCGGTTGGGGGCGGATCGCCGCGGGTGATCCATTGCCTGACGAGCGTCGAGAGGGCCGCGCGGTCGTGGCGGACACTGATCGGGTTCAGCGCCTGGGCAACGACGCCGTCTTTGTGTTCGATGGCGAGGTAGTGGTGGTTACGGAGGTGCTCGAGGAGGCGCCGGCGGGTCGATCGGTCGTCGAGTGGAATGAACATCAGGCCGTCGCGCTCGGCAAGTAGG
>JAFAHG010000114.1 GCA_019237315.1 Actinomycetota bacterium | reverse complement strand
AGCGCGTTCCCGCTGAAGGAAGAGGTGCAAGCCGAGGTCCGCGGACGCGACATGCTCACGGGCCTGCCGAAGACCGTCATCCTCTCGAGCGAGGAGGTCAGGCACGCGCTCGAAGAGCCGGTGATGCAGATCATCGACGCCATCAAGTCGACGCTCGACAAGACTCCGCCTGAGCTCGCCGCGGACATCATGGACCGGGGGATCGTCCTCGCCGGGGGCGGCTCCCTGCTCCAGGGCCTCGACCAGCGGCTTCGTCAGGAGACGCACATGCCGACCCACCTCGCGGAATCGCCGCTCACCTGCGTGGCAGTGGGATCCGGGCGCAGCCTCGAAGAGTTCGAGGCCATGCGCAAGAGCGCAAACGCACGCGCTCGGAGCAGGCGAAACGGCCGTAACAGGTAACCGTTCGCCGTCGCCGCTAGACTGAGGCTCGCTCGTGCCTCGTAACCGGACCGTCCGTGTCGCGGTCCTGGGCTCGTCGGTCCAGCGCGCGGCCTCTGGCTATTCCTCGACCCGCGGCGGTGGACTTCGCCGACGGATCGTCGTGGTCGGCCTCGTCCTCGCGTCGCTCGTCCTGATCACCGTCTCGTTCCGTTCGACGGCGCTCGACTCGATCCAGGGCGCCGGCGCCTCGGCGCTCCGCCCGTTCGAGACGGCGGCGACACGCGTGGCGCATCCGTTCCGCGACGCAGCGAGCTGGACGCGCGGCCTCTTCAACGCGAAGTCGGAGAACAAGAAGCTGCGCGCGCAGCTCGACTACTGGCGGCAGGTCGCGAACCGCGAGCAGGTCGCGGTCGGCGAGAACGCGACCTTCCGCAAGCTGCTCCACTTCGAGGACTCGCCGCTCTTCCCGCAGGACTACCGGCCCGTCGCGGCGCGCGTTCTGACGAATCCGCCGTCGACGTTCACGCAGACGATCACGATCGCCGCCGGGTCGGGCGCGGGCGTCGCGGTGCAGGACGTCGTCGTCACCCCCGACGGCCTCGTCGGCCAGGTGACGAAGGTGTCGTCGAGCGTCTCGCGTGTCCTGCTCATCACCGACCCGGAGAGCGCGGTCAGTGCGGTCGACGCGAACCCGGCGCATCCGGGAGCGGTCGGGTTGCTCGAGCGCGGCAGTGCCGGGGGCGGTCAGCTCTCGCTCGACCGCGTCACGAAGGACAAGACCGTGCAGGAGGGCGACACGATCGTCACCGCGGGATCGCCGGGGAACGGACAGCTGCCGTCGATCTTCCCGCGCGGAATCCTCATCGGCACCGTGACGAGCGCCGGCCAGAACGACATCGACCTCTTCAAGCAGATCCAGGTGCAGCCGTTCGTCGACCTCGGCTCGCTCCAGTCGGTGATCGTGCTCGTGCCGAAAGCGAAGCCGTGACGTTCGACGTGGTCAAGGCGGCGGTGCTCGTCTTCGTCGCCGCGCTCGTGCAGGTTTCGATCCTCTCCGCGTACTCGCCGCTCGGCGGGAGCGCGAACCTCGTCCTCGTGGTGCTGCTCTCGCTCGCACTGCTGCGCGGGTCGCTCTTCGGCGCGGCCGCCGGGTTCGCTGCCGGTCTCGTCATCGACACTGCGAATCTCGACACGCTCGGCTTCACGTCGTTGCTGCTCACGCTCGCCGGCTACTGGATCGGACGCTATGGCGAGACGACCGCGCGCGACCGTTTCCACGCGCCGTACACGTCGGTCGGCGTCGTGACGGTGCTCTATGCGTTCGGGACGCTCGGCCTGCGCTTCGTGCTCGGCGACGCGGCGCCCGCGGGCGCGGTGCTCGGCGCGGTGCCGGCGAGCCTGCTGCTGAACCTGATCCTCACGCTGCCGGTCTACGGACTCGTGCGCCGGTTGTTCCCGCCGCTCGAGCTCGCAGACCGCGTCCACGAGGTGCGGCTCCTTGCCTGAGGGACGTTCGCGCCGCTTCCTGCCCGGCGACCCTCGCGTCGAGGAGCCCTATCGCCTGACCCCGCAACTCGCGCTGCGCGTCGGCATCCTCGGCGCAGTCGCGCTCGCGATCTTCGCCGTCCTCTTCCTGCGACTCTGGGCGCTGCAGGTGCTCTCCGCGAACAAGTACCGAGCGGAAGCGAACAACAACCGCGTCCGTACGCTGCTGATCGAGGCGCCGCGCGGCCCGATCCTCGACCGCTACGGCCGCGTGCTCGTCGGCAACGTGCCGGGAACGCGCGTCGAGCTCTGGCCGGCCGACCTCCCGAAGAGCTGGCCGGCGCAGCGCGCCGAGCTGCGGCAGCTCTCGACTGTCACGGGCGTCGCGCTCTCGGACATCCTCAAGAAGATGCGCGACGCCGCGGGTGACCCGTTGACGCCGATCGTCGTGCAGTACGGCATCCATCCCGATCAGATCGACTACATCGCCGAGCACCAGACGCAGTTCCCCGGCGTGCAGCTCGCAGAGAGCTACCTGCGCACCTACCCGAACCAGGCGCTCGCGGCGCACATCCTCGGCTACGTCGGCCCGATCACCGAGCAGGAGTACGAGGCGGACAGGAAGCTCGGCTACCAGCCGACCGACAACATCGGCCAGGCGGGCGTCGAATCCGAGTACGACCAGTACCTGCGTGGGCGCGACGGCTCCGCCCAGATGACGGTCGACGCCCGCGGCCGTCCGACGAGCTCGATCGTCCCGACGACGCTGCAGCGCCCGGGCAACACGCTCCGCCTGACGATCGACATCGACGTGCAGCGAGCCGCGGAGAAGGCGCTGAAGTACGGCATCTCGCTCGCGCACCAGAACGGCGAGTGGGCTGCCGACGGCGGCGCGATCGTGGCGATGGACCCGCGCGACGGCTCGATCATCGCGCTCGCGTCGAACCCGACGTACAAGCCGTCGGTCTACGTGAGCCGCGATCCGAAGAAGCTCGCTCCGCTGCAGGAAGCCGCCGTCGCGGCGAAGGACAACTACCCCGCGATCGACCGCGCGATCTCCGTCGGCTATCCGCCCGGGTCGACGTGGAAGCCCGTCACCGCGCTCGCGGCGATGGAGACGCGCATCCTGCAGCCGTACTCCACGCTTCTCTGCTCACCGACCTTCACCGTCCCCGGGCAAACGGGCAAAGGCGAGACGTTCACGAACTGGGATCCGTACGTGAACCAGTGGATCGACCTGCCGACCGCGCTCGCAGAGTCGTGCGACACGTACTTCTACCAACTGGGTTACAAGTTCTACTTGCTCCCGCCGAGCGAGGGGCACCCGCTGCAGAACTGGGCGTCGCGCTTCGGGTTCGGAGCGACGAGCGGGCTCGATCTGCAGGGCGAGTACGGCGGTCTCGTCCCGACGCCGGAGTGGCGCAGGACGCACTTCGCAGGGAAGCCGTACACCGCGATCGACCGCGTGTGGAAGCCTGGCTACTCGGTGCAGCTCGCGATCGGCCAGGGCGACCTGCTGGTCACACCGCTACAGATGGCGCGCTTCTACTCGGTGATCGCGAACGGCGGGCAGCTCGTCACGCCGCACATCGCGGAGGATGTCGAACAGCCGACGGGCGACCCGAGCGCGCCGCGGATCCTCGAGCGCTTCGGCGCGCAGCCGCCGACACCGACCGGCGTCGACCCGAGTGCGCTGAAGATCGTCCAGCAGGGCCTGTTCGAGGGGACACACTCGTCCATCGGTACGTCGTCCGGCGTCTTCGGAAGCTTTCCCGTTGCGATCGCGGGGAAGACGGGCACCGCGCAGAAGCTGTTCAAGCTCCCCGGCTATCCGAACGCCGTCGAGTTCAACCAGTCGTGGTGGTGCGGCTACGGGCCGTTCGACAAGCCGACGATCGTCGTCTGCGCCGTGATCGAGAACGGCGGCCACGGCGGCGTCGCGGCGGCGCCGGCCGCCCTCAAGGTGTTCGAGGCGTACTTCCACAAGAAGGGCATCCTCTCGACCCACATCTCGGACTGACCGTGACGATCGAAGCCGTCGACACGAGAGCGCGCGGGCTGCGTCCCCGCCGGGAGACCGACACCGTCGGCGTGGTGGGGTTCGCGCGCAGGATCGACTGGCTGCTCCTCGGCGCGGTCGTCGCGATCGTCGCGTACGGCCTGCGCGCGATCGACGGGATCACGAAGCACAACGTGGGCGGGAGTCTCGCCGGTCGCCAGGCGCTGTACGCCGGCGTCGGCGCGGTGCTCCTCGTCGTCGCGACGCTGATCGACCCCGCGTTCTACCGGCGCGTGAAGTCGGTCATCTACGGCGGCACGCTCGGTGTCATGGCGCTCGTGCTCGTGGCGAGCGCGGCGACGCACGGTTCGCACCGGTGGATCAACCTCGGCTTCTTCCAGTTCCAGCCGTCTGAGTTCGGGAAGGTCTTCTTCACACTGTTCATCGCCGGCTTCCTGGCCGACCGGGCGAAGCGCATCGACGACGCTTCGGTGCCGCTGGCCGCGGTCGCGCTCGGCTTCGTGCCGATCGTGCTCGTCTTCGCGGAGCCCGACGTCGGGACCGCGCTCGTGTACTCGGCCGCGCTGCTCGCTGTGCTCTTCACGATCGGCGTCCGCTGGCTGCACCTCGGCGTGATCGCCGCGGTCGGGCTGCTCGGCGTGCTCGCCGTCCTCTGGTGGCTGCCGGCGGCGGGCGTGAACGTGCTCAAGCCGTACCAGGCGCAGCGGCTCACCGGCTTCACGCATCCGAGCAGCGACCCGCGCGGCGCGACCTACAACGTCGAGCAGTCGATCATCGCCGTCGGTGACGGAGGGTTGCGCGGGCGCGGTGTCGGCGGGTCGACGCAGGTGAAGCTCGACTACCTGCCGGCGAACGACACCGACTTCGCGTTCTCGTCACTCGCCGAGGAGCGCGGCTTCGTCGGCGCGGCGTTCCTGCTCCTCCTCTACCTGTTCGTCGTCTGGCGCGGCCTGAAGATCGTTACCGGAGCCGCCGACCTGTACAGCGCCGCCGTCGCGGGCGGGCTCGTGTTCGCGTTCCTCTTCCAGATCTACGTCAACGTCGGGATGGCGATCGGGCTCGCCCCGATCACCGGCATCCCGCTGCCGCTCGTCTCCGTCGGCGGCTCGTCGATGATCACGAACCTCCTCGCGGTCGGGATCCTGCAGTCGATCCGCGTCCGCGGCGGACGGAGGCGCTGACGGCCCAGCGTCTCAGTGCGCGGTCGGTGCTCGCCGCGATGCGCGTACGGCCGGGCGCCGCACGCACGGTCGCAGTCGACGGCGCGCCGCAGCTGGTGCCGAGCCTCGTGCGTGCGCTGCGCGCCGGCGGCAGTCCTGGCGCGGTGGTCGAGGGCTCGCTCGCGAACGCCGCGATCCTCGTCTGGGTCGGCGAGCCCGACGAGGCGAAGCTGCGCGAAGCGTCGATCGCCCGCATCCCCATCGTCGCGGTGACCGACGCAGACCACGTGCCCTACGTCCTCGCGACCGACATCGTCCACGTCCCGGCGGGGCAGGGATTTCCGACCGACGCGATCGCCCGCGTCGTCGCGCGCCGCCTCGGCGACGACGCGCCCGCCATCGCCGCGCAGCTCCCTGGGCTGCGCCGCGCCGTCGTCGACGCGCTGATCGAGTCCTCGGCGCGGAAGAACGCCGTCCTCGCGGCGGGGCTCGTCGTCCCGGGCGTCGACATGCCCGTATTGACGCTCGCGCAGGTGCGCCTCGTGATGCGAATCGCGCAGGCCTACGGCCTCGAGGTCGGGCGGGAGCGCGCGCTCGAGGTGCTCGGCGTCGTCGGGGCGGGGTTCGGCCTGCGCGCGCTCGCGCGCGAGGCGCTCGACTTCGTCCCGGTCGCCGGCTGGGCTCTCAAGGGTGCGATCGCCTACAGCGGTACGAAGGCGGTCGGCGAAGCCGCCCGCCGGTACTTCGAGCAGTCCGTCCGCCCCGGGTCCTAGGCTCTTGAGCAGCCCGATGGCTGCGACCGGACGCGAAGCCCACGAGCTCCTGCTGATCGAAGAGGCGGATGCCTGGTTCGAGTATCTCGAGGCGACCCGCGCCCAGACGGCGGTCCGTTACGTCGAGGTCGAGCCGTGGGCGTGGGCGCGGCTGAACCAGCGGCTCCGGGCGATCCGCGCTCGCCGGGCCCGGTTGCGGCCCGCGATCGAGGCCGCGTAGGCGTCGGTTGATACGCTGCATGCAGGCCATGCCAAGGCTTCTCACCCCAATCCGCGACGCGCGCCCCGGCACCGCTGGGCTGCGCGCGCGCACGTTCAAGGAGAACTCGTTTGCCACTGTCCCTGTTCCGTCGGAAGAAGCAGGAGGAGCAGGCGCCGCCGGCAGCGGCCGCCGCTTCGACACCCGCACCTGATCCTGAGCCCGTCGACGAGCCGGCCGAGGCGCCGGCCGCAGACGGACAACCAGCAGGCCCCAAGAAGCGCCGCCGCGGGACACGCGGCGGGCGCGGACGCAAGCGCACGACCGCGGCGAGCCCGACCGCGTCGGCGGACGGCGACAAGCCGGCCGTCGAGAAGCCCGAGAAGCAGCCGGCGGAGCGCAAGCAGCAGCGGCCCCGCCAGCCGCGCCGCCAGGCGCAGAAGCGCGCGCCGCTCCCGAAGGCGAAGCGCGAGCTCCTCGTGTCGGTCGACGCGGGCGAGAAGCGCGTCGCGGTCCTCGAGGACGATGTCGTCGCCGAGGTCTACCTCGAGCGCCCCGAGCACCGGTCGATCGCGGGGAACATCTACCTCGGCACCGTCGACAACGTCCTCCCCGGGATGGAGGCCGCGTTCGTCGAGATCGGCCTCGAGAAGAACGGCTTCCTCTACGTCGACGAGATCGTCGGCCCGGAGCTCGAGGGCCGCAGGGGGGCACGCAAGATCCAGGATCTGATCCAGAAGGGCCAGACGATCGTCGTCCAGGCGGTCAAGGACCCGATGAAGACGAAGGGCGCGCGGCTCACGACGGAGATCTCGCTCCCCGGCCGCTTCGTCGTCTACGTCCCGCACGGCGACGGCCTCGGCGTCTCGCGCCGGCTCGACGACGACGAGCGCAACCGGCTCAAGGCGATCCTCAAGGAGATCGCGCCGAAGGACGGGGGCGTCATCGTCCGCACCGCCGCCGAAGGCGCCTCCGCGGAGGACGTCGCGCGCGACCTCGACTTCCTGCAGCGGCTCTGGAAGACGATCGAGACCCGCGCGAAGTCGACGAAGGCGCCTGCGCTCATCTACCAGGAGGCCGAGCTTCCGCTGCGCGTGACGCGCGATCTCTTCACGGGCGACTTCGAGCGGCTGCTCGTCGACAACGACCGCGCCCACAAGCGCATCGTCGGCTACCTGAAGAAGACCTCGCCGCACATGGTCGAGCGCGTCGAGCGCTACCGCGACGCGCCGCCGCTGATGGAGGCGTTCGGCGTCGAGCAGGAGATCAAGTCGACCCTCAACCGCCGCGTCGACCTTCCCTCGGGCGGTTACCTGATCTTCGACTACGCCGAGGCGTTCACCGTCATCGACGTCAACACGGGGCGCTTCGTCGGCTCTCGCTCGAAGAAGTCGGCGGGCAGGCTCGAGGACACGATCACGAAGAACAACCTCGAAGCGGTGAAGGAGGTCGTCAGGCAGCTGCGTCTTCGCGACGTCGGCGGCATCATCGTCATCGACTTCATCGACATGGCGAACCCGAAGAACCGGGAGGCCGTCGAAGAGGCGCTGCGTCACGAGCTCGAGCGCGACCGGACGAAGACCTACGTGGTCGAGATCTCGCCGCTCGGCCTCGTCGAGATGACGCGCCAGAACGTCACGGACGGACCACGCGAGGTGATGACCCGCAAGTGCCCGACCTGCGACGGCGACGGGATCATCGTCTCCGAGTCGACGACCGCACTCGAGATCGAGCGCAAACTGCGCGCGCTCGCGACGCCTGGCTCCCGCTCGAAGGCGTTCAAGGTCGAGGTCAACGCGCGTATCGCCGCCCTCGTCTCGGGTCCCGCCGCCGCGCGGCTACGCGAGATCGAGGAGACGACGAAGCGGCAGTTCTTCCTCGTCGGGCTCGAGCAGGTACATCTCGACCACTTCCGGCTGCTCGAACAGGGCACGGTTGCGAAGCTCGCGCCTGCCTCACCGGTCGAGACCGGGCAGGAGCTCGACCTGAAGCTCGGCGAGGTCGGCCTCTACGACTCCCACGCGGGTGTCGGCAAGGTCGATGGGACAGACGTCGTCGTCGCCGGGGCGGCGAAGCTCGTCGGCAAGACGGTGCGAGCCCGTGTGACGGCGGTGCAGGAGGGCGTGGTCTACGGCGAGCTCCTCGAGGGCGTCGAGCAGCCCGAGTCGCCGATCACGGCCGAGGCCGAAGCCGAGCGCCCGACGCGCGCCTCGCGCGCGAAGAAGCCCGTCGTCGAGGAGACGGCGGCGGAGACCGACGAGCCGGGCGAGGCGGAGACCGAGGTCGAGGACGAGGACGAGGACAAGGACGGCGCCGCCGCGCCTGCACCGGCGAAGAAGCGCACGCGACGCGGTACCCGCGGAGGGCGTAACCGCCGGAAGAAGACCGCGACCGCCGCTCCTGCCTCCACGGCGGTGGAGACTCCGCCGGAGGACGAGGCTCCCGCCGCGCCGGTCATCCATGTGCCCGAGCGCGACCTGGGGGAAGAAGGCACCGACGGCACGACGCCTGCTCCGGCCCGCAAGAAGACCCGCCGCGGAAGCCGCGGCGGGCGCAACCGCCGCAAGAAGACGACCGCCGCGGCGCCGGGCACGGCGACCGTCGAAGCCGAGGCGCCCGCCGAGCCCGATGCGGGCCCGGCCCCCGAGCAAAACGGCTCCGGGGACTGGGAGTACACGCCGATGAGCCAGTGGGACGACGTCGAGGACTGAGCCGCTACCCTGTTGCAGCTTCCATGGCCGAGTATGCAGTCATCCGTGTAGGGAACAAGCAGCACCGCGTTCGCGACGGCGAGACGCTCGTCGTCGAGCGCGTCGCGACCGACGAGGGCAAGACGTTCACGCCCGAGGTGCTGCTCGGCGGCTCGAAGGTGACGGCGACGGTCGTCGGCCACGAGCGCGGCCCGAAGATCCGCATCGGCAAGTACAAGAAGCGCACGGGCTACAAGCGCCACAACGGCTACCGGTCGGCGCTCACCCGCATCCAGATCTCGCTCGGCACCGCTGCGAAGGCGGCGCCCGCCAAGAAGGAAGCGGCCCCGAAGGCCGAGCCGGCCGCGGCAGCTCCTGCGGCGGCCCCGAAGGGAATGCCGGCCGGGTATGCGGACATGACCGTCGCGCAGATCGCCGAGGGGGCGAAGACGTGGCGGCGCCCGCAGCTCGACGCCGCACTCGCCTACGAGCAGCAGAACGCGAACCGCAAGGGCGCGATCAGCGCGCTCGAGGCCGCGATCGCCGCGAAGGAGGATCAGTAGATGGCACACAAGAAAGGCCTCGGCTCGTCGAAGAACGGCCGCGACTCGAATCCGAAGTACCTCGGCGTGAAGATCTTCGGCGGCCAGGACGTGAAGGCCGGCCAGATCATCGTCCGCCAGCGCGGTACGCGCTTCCGCCCCGGCCCGGGCACCGAGCTCGGCCGCGACGACACGATCTTCGCCCTGCGCGACGGCAAGGCTGAGTTCCGGACGAGCGGCGAGCGCCGCTACGTCTCGGTCGTCGACTAGCCGCTGTTCAGCGACCGCGCAACCCTGCACGTCGCCGGCGGGCGCGGCGGCGACGGTGCGCTCTCGTTCCGACGCGAGAAGTTCGTCCCGAAGGGCGGCCCCGACGGCGGGGACGGCGGCGACGGCGGCGACGTCGTCCTCGTCGCGGACCCCGACCTCCGCGACCTCTCGGCGTTCCAGCGCCGGCGCCGCGTTGCGGCGCCGAAGGGCGGGAACGGCGGCCGCGCGCGGCGTCACGGCGCCGACGGCGGCGACGTCGAGCTCACCGTTCCCGTCGGGACGCAGGTGCGCGAGGGCGACGAGCTGCTGGCGGATCTCTCGCATGCCGGTGCGCGCGTCGTGCTCGCGCAGGGTGGCCCCGGCGGGCGCGGCAACGCGCGCTTCACGACCTCGACGCGGCAGGTTCCACGCTTCGCGGAGGTCGGCCTGCCGGGCGAGGAGCGCGACGTCGAGCTGCACCTGAAGCTTCTCGCCGACGCAGCCCTCGTCGGCCTCCCGAACGCCGGCAAGTCCTCGCTCCTGACCCGCATCTCGAACGCGCGGCCGAAGGTTGCCGAGTACCCGTTCACGACCCTGTCGCCGGTGCTCGGAACGGTCGAGTCGCCGGACGGCCGCCAGCTCGTCGTCGCCGACGTCCCTGGCCTGATCGAAGGCGCGAGCGAGGGGATCGGGCTCGGCCACGAGTTCCTCGCGCATCTCGAACGGGCGCGGCTCCTCGTCCACGTCATCGACTCGTCCGAAGGTGACGCAGACGACCGCTGGCGCACGATCGACGCCGAACTCGCCGCGTACGGCGCGGGGCTCGACGAGCGGCGCCAGATTGTCGTGCTCAACAAGATCGACCTGAGGCCGGCGCCGCCGGAGTTCGGGATCGATGACGAGCGGATCGAGCGCGTCCTT
>JAFAHG010000081.1 GCA_019237315.1 Actinomycetota bacterium | reverse complement strand
CGGCTACCTCACCGTCTCCGGCGGCGGCGGCTCCGCGAGCCTCGCTGTCACCGGCTCCGGTCCGTGGACGATCACCGCGTCGAACGTCACGCTCGCACAGAACGGCACGCTGACGATCAACTACGGCGTCGGCGGCTCGGGCGTCACGGTCCCCGCCAGCACCGGCACCGTGAACTTCGCGGGCCAGCAGAAGTCGACCTCCGCCGGCACGCTCGCCTCGATCGGGAACGCCTCGACGAACGTCGACGCTGCCGACGGCAGTGGATCCGCCTCCATCTCGCCGACGAGCGTGCTCGCGGCGACGTCGCAGACCGAGACGATGACCTACACGGTGCCGACGGGCGGTATCGCCGCCGGCGCGGTCGTCTCGATGGTCGTGCCCGCGAACTGGACCGCGCCCCAGAAGAGCTCGAGCAGCACGGCGGGCTACACGACGGCGACGGCGAACGGCTCCGCGGTGCCCGGCTCGAACGTCGCGATCTCGGGTGGCGGCCCGTGGACGGTGGCGGTCACCGCGCCGTCCGGTCTGGCCTTCGGACAGACGATCGTGATCACCTACGGCGACACGAGCGGCAGCTCCGCGGGCGCCGCCACCGCGCCGTCGTCGACGAACGCCGGCAACTACACGTTCTCGGTCAGCGAGCAGTCGACGATCACCGGCACGTCGACCGCCGTGTCGTCCGGCACGCAGACCGTCGCCGTCACGAACAGCGCGGACGGCTCCGGCACCGCCTCCATCAGCCCGACGACCGCGACCGCCGGGACGACGAACAACACCGAGACGATGACCTACACCGCAGCGACGGGCGGCGTCGCAGCGAACGGCGCCGTCACGATGACCGTGCCCGCCACGTGGTCGGCGCCGCAGACGAGCTCGAACAGCACCGCGGGCTACGTCCGCGCGAACATCGCGGGCGCCGGCTACTCGACCTCGAACGTCGCGGTCACCGGCAGCGGCCCGTGGACGGTCACCGTCACCGTGCCGTCGGCGCTGAACGCGGGCGACACCGTGCTCATCAAGTACGGCGACACGAGTGGCAGCTCCGCTGGCGCCGCGGCCGCACCGTCGGCCGCGAACTCCGGCAGCTCGCTCTTCCAGGTCAAGGAGAAGTCGACCTCGGGCGGGACGCTCTCGAACGTCGGCACGGGCGGCGGCACGCAGACCGTGACTGTGAGCAACGCCGGCGACGGCACCGGCACGAACAGCGTCTCGCCGACGTCGGTCACCGCCGGCTCGACCGGTGACACGCTCACCTTCACCTACACGGCCGCGACCGGAGGCGTGAACGGCGGAGCTGTCACGATCGTCGTCCCGAGCGGCTGGACGAACCCGCAGACCTCGTCGTCCACGTCGGCCGGCTACACGACGGCGTCGGGCGGCACCGGGTCGAACACGGTGTCGTTCAACTCCGGCACCCTGACCGTCTCCGGCGTGACGCTCGACGCGAACGCGTCGCTGACCGTGACCTACGGCGCGAACGCCGGCAACGGCGGGGGCGCCACGGCGCCGACGAGCGCGGGCACCCAGACCTGGACGACGCAGGAGCGCTCGACGAGCGGCGGCACGCTCACGACGATCGGCGCGTCGCCGTCCGTCACCATCAACCCCGCCTCGCTCGACCACTTCGTCTTCGCGCTCGCGAGCCCGCAGACCGACGGCATCGCGTTCACCGGCACGAACACGCTGACCGCGAAGGACCAATACGGGAACACGATCACGTCCTTCGACGCCTCGGCGAACAACGTCACGATCACCGCGAACTCGCCGTTCACCGGCACCGTCGGCGGGATCCACGGCTCGAACGTCCTCAACCAGGCGGGCGACTTCACGAGCGGCGTCGCGAGCCTCACCGGGACGATGACCTACACCGGCAACGCCGCCGGCGCCGTCGGAACGTTCACCGCGACCTCGGCGAACGGAAAGACCGGCACGTCCGGGAACGTGACGATGAACAACGGCGCGATCAGCGCGAGCGCCTCGACCGTCTCGCCGAACCCGAGCGTCGTCAACAACGACGGCGTCTCGAGCTCGACGATCACCGTCACGCTGACCGACGTCGGCGGCAACCCGTTCAACGGCAAGACGATCCACCTCACGCAGGCGCTCTCGGGCGGCGGGACGAGCCACTCGGTCGTCTCCCCGTCGAGCGACAGCGGCGTGTCCGGGACGGCGACCACGAACTCGTCGGGCGTCGCGACGTTCACGGTCACCGACACCACGAGCGAGGCCGTCGTCTACACGGCCGTCGACACGACGGACAGCATCACGCTCACGAACACCGCGTCCGTCTTCTTCGCCGAGGTCGATCCCGACAACTCGACCGTGACCGCGAGCCCGGGCTCGGTCGCAGCCGACGGATCGACGACATCGACGATCACGGTCACGGTCCGCGACCACAACGACAACATCATCACGACCGGCAAGACGGTCCACCTCACCCAGGGCTCCGGCCACTCCCAGATCTCGCCGTCGAGCGTGACGACGAATGCGTCCGGAGTGGCCACGTTCACGGTCACCGACACGACGGCCGAGACCGTCACCTACACGGCGGTCACGTCGACCGGGGTCACGATCAACCACACACCGTCCGTCACGTTCACGCCGGGCACCGCGACCAAGCTCGCGTTCACGAGCTCGACCAGCACGTCGACCGCAGGCGTCGAGTCGGCGAACATCACCGTGACCCTCGAGGACCAGTTCGGCAACGCGACCACGCGCGGGTCCTCGACGACGGTCACGCCGTCGGCAGCGCCGACCGGGACGAACTCGGCCTTCCACGACACGAGCTCGGCGACCCAGACGAGCTTCTCGATCCCGTCGGGCCAGAGCTCGGTCAGCTTCCGCTACTACGACGAGAAGGCCGGCAGCTACACGATCTCGCTCGCGAACAACGCGTCACTCACGAACCCGAGCGGCCTCTCGTTCACCGTCAACGCCGCGGCTGCGTCCCAGCTCGCTCTCTCCGGGGCGACGACGTCGACGGCCGGGGTGAACTCGTCGTCGATCACCGCCACCCTCGAGGACCAGTTCGGGAACGCGGCCACGCGCTCGGGCAACGTCGTGATCACCCCGGCGTCGAACTCGGTCGGGCCGAACAAGGCGTTCAAGACGACCGGCGGCTCGACGCAGGCGACGTACACGATCACCGCGGGCTCCTCGTCGGTCAGCTTCCTCTACTACGACGAGCTCGCCGGCACGTACAACCTGTCGCTCACGAACGACGCGACCAGCCCGTCGCTGACGAACCCGGGTGCGCACACGTTCACGGTCAGCCCGGCGGCGGCGAGCAAGCTCGCATTCACGTCGTCGACGAACTCCTCGACCGCCGGCGTCAACTCGGCCACGATCACCGCCACCCTCGAAGACCAGTTCGGGAACGCCGCGACGCGCAGCGGCAACGTCGTCGTGACCCCGGCCTCGTCGTCGGCCGGCGCGAACAAGGCGTTCAAGACGACCGGCGGCTCGACGCAGGCGACCTACACCATCACCGCGGGCTCGTCGTCGGTCAGCTTCCTCTACTACGACGAGCTCGCCGGGACCTACAACATCGCGCTCGCGAACAACGCGACGAGCCCGACGCTCACCAACCCGTCCGCGCTCTCGTTCACGGTCAGCCCGGCCGCCGCGTCGCAGATCGCGCTCTCCGGCGCGACGAGCTCGACCGCCGGCGTCAACTCGAACAACGTCACCGCGACGATCGAGGACCAGTTCGGCAACGCGGCGACCCGGACCGGCGACATCACGATCACGCCGGCCTCGTCGTCGGGTGGCGCGAACAAGGCGTTCAAGACGACCGCCGGCGCCACGCAGTCCACCTACACGATCACGGCCGGCACCTCGACGGTGAGCTTCAAGTACTACGACGAGCTCGCGGGCACGTACAACATCACGCTCACGAACAAC
>JAFAHG010000071.1 GCA_019237315.1 Actinomycetota bacterium | reverse complement strand
GCGACGCCGGGGTCGGACGTCCGCTTGCGCACCTCGCCGGAGAAGCGGCGCGGGCCGAGCCAGTCGCGCAACCTCTCGTCGTCGACGCGCGTCTTCTGCGTCTTGCCCTTCGCGACCTGGGTCGCAGCCTTGCGGCAGACGTCTGCGAGCCTGCGCTCGAGGTTGCGCACCCCGGCCTCGCGCGTGTACTCCCGGATGATCGTGCGGAGCACCGTGTCGGAGAGCGTCAGCTGCGAGCGCTTGAGGCCGTTCGCGGCGAGCTGCTTCGGCAGCAGGTACTTCTTCGCGATGCCGAGCTTCTCGGCCTCGGTGTAGCCCGACAGGCTGATCGTGTCCATGCGGTCGAGGAGCGGGCCGGGGATCGTGTCGAGCGTGTTCGCGGTGCAGATGAACAGCACCTTCGAGGGGTCGAATGGCAGGTCGAGGTAGTGGTCGCGGAACGCCTTGTTCTGCTCGGGGTCGAGCACCTCGAGCATCGCGCTCGTCGGGTCGCCGCGCCAGTCGGAGCCCATCTTGTCGATCTCGTCGACGAGGAGAACCGGGTTCAGCGACTCGGCGTCGCGCAGCGAGCGGATGATCGTGCCGGGCATCGCGCCGATGTACGTGCGGCGATGTCCGCGGATCTCGGCCTCGTCGCGCATGCCGCCGACCGACATGCGCACGAACTTGCGCCCGAGCGCGCGCGCGATCGACTGCCCGAGCGAGGTCTTGCCAACGCCGGGCGGCCCGACGAAGCAGAGGATCTGCCCCGACACCTCCTGCTTCAGCTTCGCGACGGCGAGGTACTCGACGATCCGATCCTTCACCTTCTCGAGGTCGAAGTGGTCCTCGTCGAGGACGGCGCGCGCGTGGTCGAGATCGAGGTTGTCCTCGGTGTGCGCGTTCCACGGCAGCGTGAGGATCCACTCGAGGTACGTGCGGATGACGCCGTACTCGGCCGCGGCCGTCGGCAGCCGCTCGAGCCGGCTGAGCTCGCGGTCTGCGGCCTTCTGCGCCTCCTCGGGAAGCTGCGCCTCGGTGAGCCGCTCGCGCAGCTCGTTCGCCTCCGCCTGCTCCGGATCGCCCTCGCCGAGCTCCTGCTGGATCGCCTTCAGCTGCTGGCGCAGGAAGTACTCGCGTTGCCCCTTCTCCATCTCCGACTGGACCTGCGACTGGATCTTCGACGAGAGCTCGAACACCTCGAGCTCTCGGTTCAGGATCGCCGACACCTTGCGCAGGCGCTGCTCGACGTCGACCGTCTCCAGCAGGTCCTGCCGCTCCTCGGTCTTGATCGTGCGCAGCGTCGTCGCGACGAGATGCGCGAGCGCGCTCGGGTCGTCGACGTTCGCCGCCGCGAGCTGCAGCTCCTCGGGCAGATACGGCGCGAGGCCGATGATGCGTGTGAAGAGCCCTTGCACGTTGCGCGTGAGCGCCTCGACTTCCGGTGTGTGGTCGTCGGTGTCCGGGAGGACCGAGAAGCGTCCGATCAGGTAGGGCGTGTCGCCGACGCGCTCTTCGAGCTTCACGCGCTGCAATCCCTGCACGAGGATGCGCAGCGTCCCGTCGGGGACCTTGATCATCTTGTGCACCATCGCGATCGTCCCGACCGAGTAGATGTCCTCCCACGCGGGGACGTCGACCGACGCGTCGCGTGCCGTGACGAGTGCGAGCACGCGCTCGCCCGACACGACGTCGTCGATCAGCCGCACGGAGCGCTCCTGGCCGATCGCGAGCGGCGTCGTCGACTGCGGGAAGACGACCGTCTCCTTCAGCGGAAGCACCGGCACGACCGCCGGGAGGTCGAGGTCGCCGTCGGGGTCCGGAATGTCGAAGAGGTCGCTCACGCCTTCCGCACCTCGATCGACACGCGGCCCTTCGGCTTCGCCGCCTCCGCAACCGGCAGCGTCACGCGCAGGATCCCGTGCTCGTACTCGGCGCGCGCGCGCTCGGTGTCCACGTCCTCCGGCAGGCGCACCTGACGCTGAAACTGCCCGTACTCGATCTCCATCTGCTGGTACACACGCCCGTCGACCCGCGGACGCGTTCGCTCGCCGGAGATGACGAGCGTGCGCTCGTCGAGCGTCAGGTGGACGGTCGACGGATCGATGCCGGGCAGCTCGACGACCACGGTCAGCTCGTGCGGGTCGTCCGTGTGGTAGCTGTCGACGTTCGGCCGGAAGCCGCGCCGCTGCCCGAGGAACCGCGGCACCTGCCAGAGGTCCGCGAAGAGCTCCTCGATCTCCTCGTGCAGCTTGTCGATGTCGCGGCCCGAGCTCACGGTGGCGGAAGTATTCCCACATCTACGCTGTTTCAGTGGCCCGCTGGACGCGCTTCGTGCTCCGTCACCGCCGCGTCGTCCTCGGCGTCTGGGTCGTGGTGCTCCTGGCCGGCGGCTATGCGAACAGCAAGCTGACCCCGCTCCTCTCGAACACGTTCGCCGTCCCGGGCACCGATTCCGACCGCGTCCGGGCGACGCTCGAGCGCTCGTTCGGCGACCGGCCGGACGGGTCGTTCACCGCCGTCTTCCGCGTCCGGAACTCGCACGACCCGGCCCTCTATGCCCGCCTGCAGGCCGTCGTCGCGCGGGCGGCGCGCGTCGTTCCGAGCGGCAAGCCGACGAAGCTCCTCGTCGCAGGCCCGCACGTCGTCTACGGCGACATCGTCTCGACGCTCTCCGTCGCGCAGGCGAAGGGGTACGCCGTCGCCGTCCTGCGCGCCCTGGGTCGGCCGCCCGGCGCGCAGCAGACGTACGTCACGGGCGCGGGCCCGATCCAGCACGATCTCGACCCGATCTTCAACCAGGACCTGCGGCACGGCGAGCTCGAGATCGCGATCCCGATCGCGTTGCTCGTGCTGGTCGCGGTCTTCGGCATCTCGGCGGCGGTGACGATCCCGCTCCTGTTCGCGGCGTGCACGATCATGGGCACGCTCGGGATCATGTACGGCGTCGCGCATCTGGCGACGACGCCGACGTACACGACGAACCTCGTCGAGCTGATCGGCCTCGGCCTCGCCATCGACTACTCGCTGCTCGTCGTCTACCGCTTCCGTGAGGAGCTCGCGCGCGGGCGCGATCGCGACGACGCCGTCGTGCGCACGATGGAGACGGCGGGCCGCGCCGTCGTCTTCTCCGGCGCCGCGGTCGCGCTCGGCCTGCTGCTCCTCGTCGCGATGCCGCTGCCCTTCATGCGGATGATGGGCGTCGCGGGCTTCTTGATCCCGGTCGTCTCGGTCGCGGCGGCCGCGACGCTCCAGCCCGCGCTCCTCTCGCTGTACGGACGGCGCGGCGTCGCGCGCAAGCGCATCCTCCCGGGTGAGCCCGTCGACGCCGAACGCGGCATGTGGGCGCGCCTCGCGCGCCAGATCATGCGCCGCCCGTTCGCATTCCTCGTCGGCGGTGTCGCGATCCTGCTCGCAGCCGCGACCCCGCTTCTCTGGCTCAAGCTCACGCCGGGTTCGACGTACGGCATTCCACGCACGCCGCAGTCGATCCGCGGCTTCGACGTCTTGCAGCGCGCCGTCGGGCCGGGCGCGGTCGCGCCGGCGCAGGTGCTCGTCGGCGCGCCGTCGGTACGTACGCCCGCGGTGCAGGCCGCGATCGGCCGTCTCGTCGCGTCGGTGCGCCGCGACCCGGAGGTCGCGGCGGTGTACAGCGGCACGCACGGCCGCTACGTCGACCCGGGCGGCGCCTTCGAGCAGGTCGTGATCGCCGGCCGCCACGACTACGGCTTCCCGCAGGAGCAGGCGTTCGTCCACCGGCTGCGTCGGACGCTCGTCCCCGCGGCGCGCTTCCCGGCCGGGACGACCGTGCTCGTCGGCGGCGCGCCGGGTCAGGGCGTCGACTTCCTCGCACGTGCCTACAAGTATTTCCCGCCGCTGATCGCCGCGGTGCTCGTGCTCACGTACTTCCTGCTCGCCCGGGCGTTCCGCTCGCTGCTCCTGCCGTTGAAGGCCGTGCTGCTCAACCTGCTCTCGGTCGGCGCGGCATACGGGATGCTCGTCGTCGTCTTCAAGTGGGGGGTCGGGCACGCGCTCTTCGGGCTGTACCAGTTCGGCCAGGTCGAGGGTTGGATCCCGATCTTCCTGTTCGCGATGCTGTTCGGGCTCTCGATGGACTACGAGGTGTTCATCGTCACGCGCATGCGCGAGGCGTGGGACGCGACGCACGACAACACGACCGCCGTCGCGCACGGTCTCGAGCGCACCGGGCGCATCATCACCGCGGCGGCCGTGATCATGTGCGCCGCGTTCTCGGGCTTCATCGCCGGGCGGATCGTCGGGCTGCAGGAGTTCGGCCTCGGACTCGCCGTCGCGGTGTTCGTCGACGCGACGCTCGTGCGGTCGCTGCTCGTACCGAGCCTGATGGCGATCCTCGGGCGCTGGAACTGGTGGCTGCCGGGGCCGCTCGCCCGCCTCGTGCGCGTGCAACCCTCGCCGCTCGCACCCCGCCTCCGCTAGTGCGGTTCCCCGGCACGCTCACGACGCTCGTCCTCGTCCTGCCCCACTGACGGCGCCCGTCTAGCATCCCGCGCGGGATGAAAGGCCTGATCTGCGCGGGCGGGACGGCGACCCGGCTCGAGGAGCTGACGCGCGTCACCAACAAGCACCTGCTGCCGGTCGGCCGCTGGCCGATGGTCTATTACCCCCTGCAGCTGCTGCAGCGGCTCGGCGTGCGCGAGGTGCTGCTCGTCACCGGAAAGCAGCATGCGGGGGACTTCATCGACCTGCTCGGGAACGGTCACGTCGTCGCGCGCAGCGGCGGCGAGACGCTGTTCGACCTCGACCTCACCTACAAGGTGCAGGTCGAGGCCGGCGGCATCGCGCAGGTCGTCGGCATGGCGAGCAGCTTCGCGCACGACGACCGCCTCGTCGTGTGTCTCGGCGACAACCTCTTCGAGTACGCGCAGGCGGATGCGGTCGCGGGCTGGCAGGACGGCGCGCTCGTGTTCGTGAAGGACGTGCCCGATCCCGAGAACTTCGGCGTCGTCGAGTACGACGACGCGGGACACGTGAGCGACATCGTCGAGAAGGCGGGCGTCGTCGACACGCGCTACGAGCGGCCGCCGTCGAACGACGCCGTGGTCGGTCTCTACTGCTACCCGCCGGAGGTGTTCGACATCATCGCGGCGCTCGCGCCCTCGAGCCGCGGCGAGCTCGAGATCACCGACGTGAACCGCGAGTTCGCACGCCGCGGCCAGCTCGACGTGCGCCGCGTCGAAGGCTGGTGGCGCGACGGCGGGAAGCACTGGGACGACCTCGCGGAGGTCGGCCGTCTGATCGAGGAGACGGGAGTCAACAAATAGTCCGCCGCATCCCGCTCGCGCTGCACGAGGACGATCGCGGCTGGTTCGCCGAGCTCGCGCGTGCAAGCGCGCTGCCGAAGCCGTTCGTGCAGGTGAACCTCTCGCGTTCCCGCAAGGGCGTGATCCGCGGCCTCCACTACCACGAGCGCGGGCAGGACGACGTCTTCGTCTGCCTGGCGGGGATGGTGCGCGTCGTCGTCCTCGACCGTACGACGGGTGAGACGTTCACCGAGGACATCGGCGAGGACAACCCCGTCGCGTTGTACGTCCCGGGGCATCACGCGCACGGCTACGAGGCGCTCACGGACTGCCTCTTCTGCTACCTCGTCACCGCCGAGTACGACCCGCGCGACCCCGACGAGCACGGCGTGCCGTGGAACGACCCGCGCGTCGTCCACCTCTGGAGCACGACATCGCCTCTCCTCTCGGCCCGGGACTCGGTCGCGGCGTCCTGATCACGGGCGCCGGCGGACAGCTCGGAGGCGCGCTCGCCGCCGAGTTCCCGGAAGCCCGTGCGCTGACGCGCGCCGAGTGGGACGTGACCGCGCCGCCGCCGACGGACCTCGCGTGCGACCTCGTCCTGCACGCCGCCGCGTGGACCGACGTCGACGGCGCAGAGGACGACCCGCAGGCCGCGGCCGCCGTCAACGTCGGCGGAACCGCGCACGCGGCCGAGCTCGGCGCGCCGCTCGTCTACTACTCGACCGACTACGTGTTCGACGGGCAGAAGCGCGAGCCGTACGTCGAGTCCGACGCGCCGAATCCCGCCGGCGCGTACGGCCGGAGCAAGCTGCACGGCGAGGGCGCGGCCGGGACGAGCGCGTGGATCGTCCGCTCCTCGTGGCTCTTCGGGCCGACCGGTCACAACTTCCTGCGCACGATGCTCCGCCTCGGTGCCGAGCGCGACGAGGTGAGCGTCGTCGACGACCAGCGCGGCTGTCCGACCTACGTGGGTCATCTCGCCGCCGCGACGCGCGACGTCCTCGCGCTGCCGTTCGGCGTCTACCACGTTGCCGCCGGCGGCGAGTGCACGTGGGCCGAGTTCGCCGAGGCGATCATCGCCGAGGCCGGTGTCGACTGTCGCGTGCGGCGCATCACGACGGCCGATTGGGGCGCGCGGGCGCCTCGGCCCGCGTACTCGGTTCTGCGGAGCGAGAAGGGTGCGCCGGAGCTGCCGCACTGGCGAGAAGGGTTGCGTGCCGCGCTCGACGCTCTAGGCTACGGGTGATGGCCGCGCCGACCGAATTGCTCGCGAAGGTCGATCTCTTCCGCGACCTCGACAAGGGCGAGCTCCGCGACGTCGCCGGGGCGACCAAGGAGTTCACGTTCGCGCCGGGCCACGAGGTCGTCACGCAGGGGGAGGGCGGCGTCGGGTTCTTCGTCATCGCCGAGGGGACCGCGAAGGTCTCGGTCGACGGCGGCGAGGTGCGCACGCTCGGGCCCGGCGACTACTTCGGCGAGATCGCGTTGATCGCCGACGCGCCGCGCACGGCGACCGTCACCGCCGAGACCGAGCTGCACTGCTACGGGATCACGTCGTGGGCGTTCCGGCCGATCGTCGAACGCAACGGGACGATCGCCTGGAAGCTGCTGCAGGCGATGGCCCGCCTCCTCAGCAGCCGCTGAGTGAAGCTCACCGTCGTCGGCTGCTCGCCGGCCTGGCCGAATCCCGGCGGCGCGCACTCCGGGTACCTCGTCGACGAGCGGTTGCTCCTCGACTGCGGCCCCGGCGTTCTCGCACGGCTGCGCGAAGGCCGCATCTGGCCGGATCTCGACGCGATCGCGCTCACGCACTTCCACCTCGACCACTGGGGCGACCTCGTGCCGTGGGTGTGGGGGGCGTCGTACCTCGAGAAGCGCGAGGAGGCGCCCGGGCGGCCGCGGTTGTTCGTCCCGCCGCGCGGGCGGGAGACGTTGCGGGACTTCGGCGAATTGCTCGGCTTCCCCGACATGTTCGAGCGCACGTTCGACCTCGCGGAGTACGAGCCCGGAAGGCCGTTCGAGGCGGGCGGCCTCGCCGTGACCGCGACGCGCGTGCCGCACTACAGCCTCGAGGCCTATGCGTTCCGCGTCGAAGGCGATCGCACGCTTTCGTACTCGGGCGACTCGGGGCCGAGCGAGGCGCTCGCCGAGGCCGCCCGTGATGCCGACCTCTTCGTCTGCGAGGCGACGCTCGCGCGCGGCGGTCTCGACGGCGAGCTGCGCGGCCACCTCGCGCTCGACGAAGCCCTCGCGGCGTTCGCGCGGTCGGGCGCAAGGAGGCTCCTCGTGACCCACCGCCCGGCGGAGCTTCCGGCGGACGGCGTCGACCTCGCCCGCGACGGGCTCGTCGTTACGGTGTAGGCATGCGCATCCTGGTCACCGGCGGCGCCGGATTCATCGGCTCGCACTTTGCGCGGCGGCTCGCCGCGCAGGGCGAGGAGGTGGTCGTCCTCGACCGCCTGACCTACGCGGGGAACCGCGCGAACCTCGAGGACGTCGCGCACGAGTTCCACCAGGGCGACATCGCCGACCCCCGCGCCGTCGCCGAAGCCGCCGCGGGTTGCGAGGCGATAGTCAACTTCGCCGCGGAGTCGCACGTCGACCGGTCGATCCTCGGGCCCGCGGAGTTCATCCGCACCGACGTGATGGGAGCGCAGGTGCTGCTCGAGCACGCGCGCCACAACAAGCTGCGCATGGTGCACGTCTCGACCGACGAGGTGTACGGCGACGTTCCGCTTGGTGCGCCCGCGTGCACGGAGGAGTCTCCGCTCCGTCCGTCGAGTCCGTACTCCGCGTCGAAAGCCGGCGGTGACCTGCAGGTCGTCGCGTACGTGCGCACGTTCGGCGTCGACGCCCTGATCACGCGCGGTGCGAACACGTACGGCTCGCATCAGTACCCGGAGAAGTTCCTGCCGCTCTTCATCACGAACGCGTTCGACGGGCAGCCGCTGCCGGTGTACGGCGACGGACGCCAGCGCCGCGAGTGGCTGCACGTCGAGGACCACTGTGCGGCGATCGAGCTCGTCCTGCGTGCGGGAGCGTCCGGCGAGATCTACAACGTGAGCGGTCAGGAACGGGAGAACATGGACGTCGTCCGGCGCATCCTGGACCTGACGGGCGCGAACCCCGACCTCGTCCAGCACGTCGCGGACAGGCCCGGCCACGACCGCCGCTACGCACTCGACTCCTCGAAGCTCCGCGCGCTCGGCTGGTCCCCGAAGCACTCGTTCGACGGCGGCGGCCTCGAGGAGACGGTCGCCTGGTACCGCGGGCACCGCGAATGGTGGGAGCCGCTCAAGTCGGGCGAGTACCGCGCCTACTACGAGCAGCAGTACGCAGCCCGCCTTTCTCCCTAACAGCGTCTTCAGGACCGGTTGCTACGGTGGCCGGAGGTGCTTCGGCGCGCGCGTCTCCCTGCCGCACTCGCGGTTCTCGCGCTTGGATGCGCTGCCTCGCCGACGCTCGCCGACGGCCCCACGACCTCGTCGACGACCCCGACCACGACGACGGCCGCCACGTCGTCGACGACCTCGACGCTCGCGGCGACGACGACGACGGCGCCGGCCACCACGACGACCGCCGTGAAGCCCGCGCCCCTGCTCGTCACGACGGTGGCGACGACCACGACGACCCCCACGACGACGTCGGCGAGCACGACGACGACCACGGCGCTTCCGCCGCCTCCTCCCGCCGTGACGACGAGCACCGCCGCGAGCACCGTCGTCTTCAGCGGCCACGGCTGGGGCCACGGCGTCGGCATGGGCCAGTGGGGCGCGTACGGCTACGCGCTACACGGCTGGACGTACGACAAGATCCTCGCGCACTACTACCCGGGCACCACGCTCGGCACCGCGCCGGGTGCGACGGTGCGCGTGCTCCTCGCCGACGGCAAGAAGCGCGTCACGCTGCAGTCCGCCGCGCCGTGGCGTGTCGTCGACGGAGCGGGGACGATCGTCTCGCTGCCGGCGGGCGAGCTCGTCGTCCCCGCGTCGCTTCTCGTGAACGGGCAGCAGCTCGTCTCGCCGCTCGTCTTCGAAGCCGGCACGTCACCGCTCGAGCTCGGAACGAGCGCTTACCGCGGCCGCATGAAGGTGATCCTCGTCGACGGCAAGCTGCAGGTCGTGAACGTCGTCGGCGTCGAGCTCTACCTGCAGGGCGTCGTCCCCTCCGAGTCGCCGTCGAACTGGCCGATCCAGGCGCTCATGGCGCAGGCCGTCGCCGCGCGCTCCTATGCGCTGGCGCAACTCACCACCGTGGTCACCGCGAGCAACTTCGACCTCTACGGCGACACGCGCAGCCAGGTGTACGGCGGCATCGCGGCGGAGACACCGCAGGGTGACCAGGCGGTGCAGGACACCATTCACCAGGTCGTGCTGTACAACGGCGCGATCGCGACGACGTACTTCTCCTCGAGCACCGGCGGGCGCACGGTGTCGGCCGCCGAGGCGTTCGGCAAGGCCGTCCCGTACCTCGTCTCGGTTCCGGACCCGTACGACACCTACGCGACCTATCACGACTGGGGACCGGTCCTCTACGACGCGAACGTCGTCGCGAAGGTGCTCGGGTTGAAGGGGCAGCAGCTGCTCGACCTGCAGACCGCGCCGAGCCCGTCGGGACGCGTCGGCAAGGTGACGGCGATCGGCTCCGAGTCGCAGGTCGTCGTCACGGGCGGACAGCTGCGGAGCGCCCTCGGCCTGCGCTCGACGTGGTTCACCGTCGGCTGGCTCGGGCTCGACCCGCTGACCGCGCCGGTCACGTACGGCAGCCCGGTCACGCTGACGGGGATCGCGCGCGGCGTCGACGACGTCGTCCTCGAACAACGTCCCGCCGGCGGGACGTGGCAGAGCGTCGAGCAGGTGGTGCCCGATTCGAGCGGCGCGTTCTCGGTCTCGGTCGATCCCGAGCTGACGACGCAGTACCGGTTGACGGCCGCGAACCTGCACGCCGGTCTCGTGATGGCGACCGTTGTCCCCGCCGTCCAGGCGACCGTCGCCACGGGCGCGGTCCAGGGAACCGTGCAGCCGCTGCTGGCGGGCGCCGCGATCCAGCTGCAGGTCCAGGAGGGGAAGAGCTGGAGCACGGTCGCGACCGGCACGACCGACCCGACCGGCGCGTTCACCCTTCCGGCGCAGCTGACGACCGGCTCGTACCGCATCCGCTGCGCACCCGGGCACGGCCTGTCGCCGGGGGTCTCGCCGCTCCTCTCGGTTCCGTGAGAGCGCTCGCACTCGTCGCCCTCGCGGTGCTTCTCGGCGCCGGACCCGCCGCTGCATTCGACAGCACGGACCCGCTCGTCGCGAAGCAGTGGTACCTCGCCGCCGACAAGGCGTGGAGCTACTGGGCGACGCAGCCGCCGCTCGCGACCGTGAAGGTTGCGATCGTCGACTCCGGCATCGACTACCGCCACCCGGAGTTCGCGGGACGCATTGCCGGCGGCGAGAGCTTCGTGGGTGGGTCGTGGCAACACGACTCCGACGGCCACGGCACCTTCGTCGCCGGCGAGATCGCGGCCGACCCCGGGAATGGCCTCGGTATCGCGGGTCTCGCGTTCAACGCACAACTCCTCGTCGCGAAGGTCGTGAAGCCCGACGGCTCCGTGTCGCTTCAGGGCGAGATCGACGCGATCCGCTGGGCCGTCGACAACGGCGCGCGCGTCATCAACCTGAGCCTCGGCGGCGTGCGCGACCCCGAAGACCCGCAACTCGACACGTACTCGGCGCTCGAGCAAGGTGCCGTGCAGTACGCATACGCGCACGGCGCGGTCGTCGTTGCCGCGGTCGGGAACGGCGAGGAGTCGCCGTCGACCCCGTGGCGCTACGCCGACTATCCCGCGGCGCTACCACACGTGATCGGGGTCGGCGCATACGGCCGCACCGGCGACGTGCCGACGTTCTCGAACCGCGACGCCGCGTACGTCGATCTCGTGGCGCCGGGGACGGCGATCTTCTCGACGGTGCCGCGCAACCTGCTCGACACGAAGAGCGGCCCGTGCCCCGACGGCCCGTACTCGGACTGCGGCCCGTACGAGTTCCGCAACGCGATCGGCACGTCGTTCGCAGCGCCGCAGGTCTCGGCGGCGGCGGCGCTCCTCCTCGGTGTCGACCCGTCGCTGAGGCCCGACCAGGTCGCGTGGCTGCTCGAGCGCACGGCACGAGACGCGACGCCTGCGACCGGGTGCTCGCTGTGCACCCGCGGCCGCGACGCGTTCAGCGGCTGGGGCTACCTCGACGTCGCCGCGGCCGTCACCGCGCTCGAGAAAGGCGTGCTGCCGCCGGCCGACGCGCACGAGCCGAACGACAACGCCGGCACCTGGGCGATCCATTTCGGGCCGCCGCGCACGATCACGGCCACGCTCGACTACTGGGACGACCAGGTCGACGTCTACTCGATCGCCCTCCGGCAGGGCGAGCGCATCTTCGTGCGACTGAGTCCGTTGCAGGCCGCGCAGACGACGGTCGTGCTCTGGAAGCCCGGGACGCAGGACGTGAACGGCAGCCACCCGCCGCTCCGGAACGAAGCCGCCCGCGCGCTCGCGGTCGGATCGCAGCAGCGCATCGCGTACACCGCCCCCGTCTACGGGACGTACTACATCGAGGTGAAGCTCTTGCACGGCACGTACATGCCGGTGCAGTACCACCTCGCCGTTGCGACGCGGCAGACGGGCGTCTAGAGGAGCTCTTCGGAGGGAACGTCGCGCAGCACGCGCGCCGGATTTCCGACCACGACCACGCGCGGGGGAACGTCGCGTACGACGACAGCGCCGGCGCCCACGAACGCCTCCTCGCCGACTTCGATCCCCGGACAGAGGACGGCGCCGCCGCCGACGCGTGCGCCGCGGCGGATCGTCGGGCCCTTCATCCGCTCGAGCCGCCGCTCGGTTCGGCCCATGAAGTTGTCGTTCGTCGTCACGACGCACGGCGCGATGAAGACGTTCTCCTCGAGCGTCGAGTACGCGGTGATGTACGCGTCCGCCTGGATGCGCGTGCCGCTGCCGATCGTCGTGTCGTTCTCCACCAGTGAGCCGCGTCCGACGACGACATCGTCGGCGAGCGTCACGCGCTCTCGCACGCATGCCTGGTCGCCGACGATGCACCCCGCGCCGATCGACGATCCTGCGAAGACGACGGCGCCGGTCGAGATCACCGTGTTGTCACCGACGGTCACAGGCTGCAACGGCTCGCGCTTCGCGGTCGACTTGCGTCCGAGCACGGGCTGCTTGCCGACGACTGCGTACTCGAGCACGCGCACGCCCTCGCCGAGCACCGTTCCCTCGTGCACGACGGCGGTCGGGTGGATCTCAGCCAAGCGAGTCCTGCAGCTGCTCGAGCGCGCGCACGACCATCGCGCCGTCGCGCGCGACCTTGCCGCGGTCACCGTCGCCCTCGACGAGCCGCAGGAAGTGCTGGCACTCGAGCCGCAGCGGCTCCGACGTCTCGATCTTCGGGATGTAGATGTCGCCGCTCCGCGTCTGCCACTCGCCGTAGGTCTCCGCACGCTTCCACGGTGCCTTCTCGTACACGGTCACCTTGCGCTCGAGCTCCATGTCGTCGAACACGACCATCTTCTCGCGTCCGACGACGGTGATCCGGCGCATCTTGTGCGGGTCGAGCCAGGAGAGGTGCATGTGCGCGATCCTCCCCGACGGGAAGCGCAGGAAGCAGAAGACGACGTCCTCGACGCCGGGCGTGAGGAACGCGTTGCCGTGCGCGACCGCCTCGGACGGCTCCTCGTCGAGCAGGTAGAGGATCACCGACAGGTCGTGGACGCCGAGCGACCAGAGCGCGTTCTCGTTCACGCGCACGATTCCCAGGTTCTGGCGGTTCGCGTAGATCGTCAGCACGTCGCCGAGCTCGCCCGCGTCGATCAGCTGCTTCAGCTTCACGACCCCGGGGTGGTAGAGGAGCAGGTGGCCCGGCATCAGCGTCAGGTCGCTCGCCGCCGCGATCTCGACCAACTCGTCCATCTCGGCGGCCCGCATCGCAGGCGGCTTCTCGACGAGCACGTGCTTGCCGGCTTCGAGCGCGCGCTTGGCGAGCTCGTAGTGCGTCGGAACCGGCGTCGCGATCACGACCGCGTCGACGTCGCTCGCGAGCAGCTCGTCGAAGTCGCCCGTCACGCGCACGTCCGGGTAGCGCCCCGCGAACTCGGCGCGGCGTTCCTCGCTGACGTCGCAGAGGACGGTCAGGTCGGCGAGCTCGGCGAAGTTGCGCGCCAGGTTCGGGCCCCAGTAGCCGAGGCCCGCCAACCCGACGTTCACAGCTTCCAGACCTTGCCGTGGTCCTCGAGCCCGCGCGTCGCGTTGCGGAAGTCGACGACGACCTTCGCGCGACGCACCACGTCCGCGTAGTCGACCGCCGAATGCGCGGTGACGATGGCGACGCAGTCGTACGCGTCGGGCTCGAGCGCGGCGCAGCGCATGCCGTCGAACTCCGGTACGTGCGGGTCGTGGTAGGCGACCTCGACGCCGGCGTTCCGCAGCAGGTGCACGAGCTTCTCGGCCGGCGTCTCGCGCGTGTCGCCGATGTCGGCCTTGTAGGCGACGCCGAGGATCAGGACGCGCGACCCGGAGAGCGAGCGCTGCAGCCCGTGGTTCATCGCCTGCGAGATCACCGAGCGGCAGAAGTACGGCATGTTGTTGTTGACCTCGCCGGCGAGCTCGATGAAGCGCGTCGTGAAGTCGAACTCGCGCGCCTTCCAGGAGAGGTAGTACGGGTCGAGCGGGATGCAGTGGCCGCCGAGACCCGGCCCCGGCTGGAACGGCATGAACCCGAACGGCTTCGTCGCCGCCGCGCCGATCACCTCCCACACGTCGATGTCCATCCGGTCGCAGAGCTGAGCGAGCTCGTTGACGAGCGCGATGTTCACTGAGCGGAAGATGTTCTCGAGCAGCTTCGTGAGCTCCGCCGCCTCGGGGGTGGAGACGGTGTGCACGGTGTCGATCGCGGCGCGGTAGACGTCGGCCGCAGCCTCGGTGCACGCGGGCGTGAGACCGCCGAGGATCTTCGGCGTCGTCTTCGTCGTCCAGTCGGTGCGGCCGGGGTCGACGCGCTCCGGCGACATCGCGAGGTGGAAGTCGGCGCCCGCCTTCAGCCCGCTCCCCTCCTCGAGGATCGGCAGCAGCACCTCGCGCGTCGTCCCGGGGTACGTCGTCGACTCGAGGACGACGACGTGGCCCGGCCGGAGGACGGTGGCGAGCCGCGTCGCGGCGCTGCGGACGTAGGAGAGATCAGGCTCGCGCTGGCGGGTGAGCGGCGTCGGCAGGGCGATCAGGATCGCGTCGGCCTGGCGGAGCTGCTCGTAGTCGAGCGTCGCCGTGATCCGGCCCGAGTCGACGTGCGGCTTGATCGCCTCGGAGGGGACATCCTCGATGTGGCTCTCACCGCGGTTCAGCGCCTCCACGAGCTCCGGCACGGCGTCGACGAGGAGGACGCGCTTGTCGACCTCGGCGAAGGTCTGCGCCAGCGGCACGCCGACGTAGCCGGCGCCGATGACGGCGACGTCCCATGTGCTTCCGCTCACGGGCGCCTAGGGTACAGAGCGGCTGCCACGCGCTCGCTCGCGTGACCGTCCCCGTAGAGCTGCGGCCGCCGCTCCGGCATGTGCGCCGCCTCGACCGCGCGCACGAGCTCGTCCGGGTCGGCGTCGACGAGCACGTTGGCGCCCGCCTCGACCGTGTCGACCCACTCAGTCGACGGGCGCGCGGTGACGCAGGGGATGCCGTACCAGTACGCCTCCTTCTGGAGTCCGCCCGAGTCGGTGACGATCACCCGCGCCTGCGACGCGAGCGCGGCGAAGTCGAGGTAGCCGAGCGGGTCGACGGTCGGGATCCGGGCGCCGATCCGCTCGAGCTCGGCGCGCGTTCGTGGGTGCGCGGGGAAGACAACGGGCTCCTCGATCCGCTCGAGCCCGGCGACGAGCTCGCGCAGCCGGTCGACCTGCGTGACGTTCGCCTCCCGGTGCAACGTGGCGAGGACGTAGCGGCCGGGCTCGACCCCGAGCCGGCCAAGGATCTCCGAGCGCCCGCGCGCGAGCGGGCCGAAGATCCGCGCCGCGTCGGCCATCACGTCGCCGACGACCTCCCGCCGCCCCGGCGCGCCTTCCGCCTCGAGTTGCGCCGCGCTGCGTTCGTCCGGGCAGAGGAGGAGCTCGGCGACGCGGTCGACTGCGATCCGGTTCCGCTCCTCGGGCATCGAGAGGTCGAAGCTGCGCAGGCCCGCCTCGACGTGGGCGACGGGGACGTCACCCGCCGCCTGCGCGCCGGCGAGCGTCGTGTTCGTGTCGCCGAACACGAGGACCCAGTCGGGCCGCTCGCGCGCGACCGCTTCCGCGATCGCCGGCTCCATCGCCGCCGGATCCGCCGTGTGGAGGTCGAGCCGGTAGCGCGGCTCGGCGAGCCCGAGCTCGTCGAAGAACACCTGCGAGAGCTCGCGGTCGTAGTGCTGCCCCGTGTGCACGACGACCTCGTCGATCCCGGCCTCGCGCAGCGCGATCGACAGCGGCCCCGACTTGATGAACTGCGGCCGGTTGCCGACGACCGAGAGAACGCGCACTTCAGTGGCCCCGCTCGCATGTGCGGTTGAGCGCCAGGCCGGCTGCAAACCTGCGCATGCCTGCGCCTCGGTCGGCCACGTACCTAGCGGTACGCGGCCTCCCTGCGTCCTTGGCCTGCTTGGTTTTCGCCGGCCTGCCGCGAACGAACATGCGAGCGGAACCACCCCCGCTAGACTACGCGCCGCCCTGCGGGCCGTTAGCTCAGCTGGTAGAGCAGGGGACTCTTAATCCCAAGGTCGGAGGTTCGAGCCCTCCACGGCCCACTTCTCACGCGAGGTGCGCTGCCGCCGTTCGCGGCCGCGCACCCTACCCCGACGGGGTCGTGGTCGTCGTCGTCGGATCGGTGGTGGTCGTCGAGGTCGAGGTGGAGCTCGTCGTCGGCGCCGTCGTCGTCGCCCTGCTCGTCGTCGTCGTGGTCGTCGCGGGTGCGGTCGTCGTCGTGGGCGCCGTCGTCGTCGACGCGGTCGTCGTCGGCTCCGTCGAGGAGGTCGGGGTCGTCGTCTGCTCCGTGGTGGACGAGGCGGCCGGCGTCGTCGTCGTCGTGGGCGTCGTCGTGGTCGTGGTCGCGTCGGTCGTCGTCGAGGTCGCCGAGGTCGCCGAGGTCGTGGAGGTCGTAGAAGTCGTGGAAGTCGTCGAGGTCGTCTCCGGCGTCGTCTCGATCGGCTTTGCGAGCAGGCCGCTCGCGTCGAGGGCGTCTGCGACCTCGTGCTCGACGTTCCCGACGACTGCCGCGACTGCCGCGGGGGTTCCGCCTGCGCCGAGCGAGGCCAGCGTGTCGAGCTCGTGCAGCGCCGACTGGAGCTTCGCCTGGAGCTCGGCGGTCGGCTGACGGGTGAGCGTGACGACCATCTGTTGAGCGATCGCAGTCGTGACGCACGCGGGACAGTTCCCGTTCTCGGCGGCCGCGAGGTCGACCGGGGCGACGGTGTGGCTCTCCCCGACGACCAGGACGATCTGGAACGACACCGCGACCGTGGTGCAGCTCGTGCAGTTTGCGAATGCGTACGCGCCGTTCGTGTTCGTGACCGGGGCTCCGTTTCCGACGACGACCATCGCGTAGGCGACGTCGTACGTGACGCCGCCGTCCGTGCGGTTCACGGCGACGGCCTGCGTGTCGCCCGGCCCCGGCGGCTTCGGGAGCGTGAACGGGAACGCGGTCGCGGTCGTGCCGGTCTCCGCCCCGGGCGTCGTCGTCGTCGCCGTCGTCGTGGGTGTGGTCGTCGCCGCCGCCGTCGTGGTCGTCTCGGTTGTCGTCGTCGTCGTCGAGGTGACCGTCGGTTGCGATCCGACCGATTGCGCCGACGGATCGGGAGCGACCGTGCTGAGGAGGGCGACCGCCTGCCGCCCGTTGCCGCCGTCGACGACGAAGAACGCGGGGTGTGCCTTCGTCGCCCCGCCGACGGGGATCATCGCGAGCGCGAGGTGCCGACCCGGCGCGAGCTGCACCCCCGCAGGGGGAGCCGCCTCGGCGATCGTCCGCGGCGCCGCGAGCATGTGCGCGAACCCTGCGAGCGTCCCGTGCTCCGCGGCCGAGACCGGCGTGTACTGACCCGACGGCCAGAGCGCCCAGGCGACGCCGCAGCAGGCGGCGGCGGTGCAGGCCGCGACGAGCGCCTGGCGGTCGAACCGGCCGTCGCTCCACGCGAGCGCGCGCCCGAGGACCGAGCGGACGAGGCGCTGCGCGATGAGCGCGCTGCCCACGACGGGAAGGAAAAGGGCGACGAGCTCCAGCACCGCGGCGAGCGCCCCGACGGGATGGCCGCGCGTCACGCCGTGTCCGAGTTGCGACGAGAGCGTCCCGCCGCTTGCCCACGCGCTTGCGAGGAGTCGCGGCAGCAGGATCACGGCGCCGACCATCAGCGAGAGGAGCACGGGAACGACGACGAGCACCCAGAGCGTCACGAGCGCACGCGCGCGGCCGCGCAGCGCGGACGGCTCCGCGCGCCGCCACGGCAGCAGACGGCGGAGCGTCGGCCCGATGTGTGCGTACAGGTCGGGCACGCCGGTTGCGTCGGAGAGGATGTGGTACCCGTCCGACCGGATCACCGGCGAGAGGTTCTTGACCATCATCAGGAGCTGCAGCGCGCTCAGCAGGAGCAGCGCGTCGATGTGGGTCGCGAGCCAGACGCCGGTGGCGGCGACCGCGACGATCGCGTTGAAGTAGAGGCCACCGAGGTCGACCCGGAGGCGGTCCCGGCGCGGCAGCCGGTAGGCGTCGGTGACGTCGGTGTAGAACGCGGGCCAGACGAGGTAGATGCCGGCCCCCATGCCGCCGGGGGTCGCGCCGCCGTAGCGGCACGCTGCCGCGTGTCCGAGCTCGTGGAAGCCGGCCGAGAGCACGGCGAGAGCGAACACGAGCAGGAGGAGGCCCGGGTGGTGGAAGGCATCCGCGGTCGCGGATGCGACGCCCTTGTGCGCGAGGACGAACCACAGTGCGACCACGAAGCACGCCACGACCGGCCAGAGGACGAAGGGCCGGAAGAGGAAGGTGAACGGTGCGGTGAGCCGGCTCGTGATGCGCGGGTTGGTGACGAGCACCTTCCAGCGCAGCGCGAGCAGCGGGTTCCGCCGCGGGGGCGCGTTCTGCTCGGTGCCCGCGAGGAGGCCCTGCGCCGCGAGCTTCTTCGCAAGGCGTTGCACGTGGCCCACGTCGAAGCGACGGCCGGTGCGCGTCGAGAGCTCCGCGGCGAGAGCACGCTCGTCGCGCGTGCCGTCGAGCGCTGCGAGCAGGGCGTACATCAACGGGCCGACCTGCACCATCTGCCCGTCGGCACGGCGCACGAGCGCCGCGCCGCGCTCGTAGCCCGAGCCGTCGACGTCCCCGAGCAGCTCGACCCCGGCCGCCCGGGCGAGCGCGGGGCTCACCGCGTTCGTCCGGACGGTCGGTTGTTCGGTCGCGGTCATGCGGCCGGAGAGAGGGCGCTACTTCTGGGACACGTTGGCGTTCTGCTCGGCAGTCGCGTCGGCGTTCACGTCGTCCAGGTGCTGCTGGACGTCGAGCTCCTGCGGCGCGAGCGCCTCGGCGACCGACCCCTGCGAGCCGACGTTCGCGGCGACCGCGGCGTCCACCGGCGCGGCCACGTTGGCGTTCGCGGCGACCGCGCCGTCGACCGGCGCCGCCAGGTCGGCGTTCGCGTGCAGGTTGACGTTCGCGTCGAGGAGGCTGCCGCCGTTGAGCAGGGAGTCCACCCCGCCCGTCGTGCTGCCGACCGCGCCTGCGGCCGCGCTGCCGACGTTCCCCGCGGCCCCTTCGACCGCCCCCGTGGCGCCCGAGACCGCGCCGCCGGCGTTGCCTGCGGCTCCCTCGACAGCGCCCGTGGCGCCCGAAACCGCGTTGCCGGCATCCGAGGCCGCGCCGCCGGTCGCGCCGTCGACGGCGCCCGTGGCGGCACCCGTCGCACCCGAGACCGCGCCGCTCGCTGCGGAGGTCGCAGCCGGGGCGGTCGAGGAATCGGCCGTCGGTGGGCCCGAGGAAGACGCCGTGCCCGCGGGGGTCGTGCCGCTCGGAGCCCCGGTCGCGGCGTGCGCGGCGTCGGAACCGCCGGTGGAGGGAGCCGAGCCCGCCCCGCCCGTCGCGGCGCCGCTGCCGGAGGTCTGGTCGACGGATGCGTGCTGCGGGGCCACGGCATTCGCGGTCCCGCTGATCCCCTGGTCGATCGAGCCGTGCTGCTCGGCGCCTGCGACCGCCTCGGACCCCGGGCTGAGCACGTTCGCCGACGCAGACGCCTCGATCGGCGCGGCGACGTTCAGGTTCGCCGCTGCGGCCAGGTCGACCGGAGCTGCGAGGTCGAGGCCGAGGTCGACGTTCGCGTTCACGTCGAGCAGTGACATCACTTCCTTGTTCGGGAGCGAGACGGCGTCCTCTGCCTCGATCTCGTCCATCGACACGTCTGCTGCGGGGCGCTGACGCTCGTCGGCCACGGGAGGTCCTCCTTCGGTCGTGAATGTTCTGCACGGGAAACGCGGAGGCGTCCGCCGCGGGTACGGCTCCGCTTCGTGCGAAACGCCACGTTTCGCTCAACCGTGCGGTTCTTCGGGTACGCCGCGTCACGATGAAGTAGGGTTCGCGCCGCGTTGCGTCACAGGGCTTCGTTCCTCCAGCTGGCTCTCTTCGCCATCGCGTCCGCGGTGATCCTGATCATCGTCGCGTACGCGATTCCGTGGCTTCCGTACCCGGCGAGCCGCGAGGCCGGACGCATCAACTTCGTCTACTGGTTCGCCGAGTGGATCTCCATCGGGATCTTCGCGATCGTGGCGGCGCCGCTCATGTACTCGCTCTGGGCCTTCCGCGTGAAGGAGGGCGACACGAGCGACGGCCCGCCGGTCCACGGCCACACCGGCCTCGAGATCACGTGGACGGCGATCCCGTTCCTGCTCGTGACCGCGATCGCCGTCGCGAGCGCGATCGTCCTCGCGAAGAACGGCGACGCCGGCGCGAACCCGACGCGCATCACGGTCACGGGCCAGCAGTTCGCCTGGACGTTCACGTATCCGAACGGGCAGACCTACCCGATCCTCCGCCTGCCGTTGAAGCGCCACGTGCTGCTCACGCTGACGTCGAAGGACGTGCTGCACTCGTTCTGGATCCCCGAGCTCTACCAGAAGCAGGACGCGGTTCCGGGCCTGCCGACGAAGCTCGTCGTCACGCCGACGCGTACCGGCGTCTATCCGGTGATCTGCGTCGAGCTCTGCGGTCTCGGCCACTCGACGATGCGGAGCACCGCCATCGTGATGGACGACGCCGCCTACGACTCGTGGTACTCCGGCGCCGCGAAGGCGGCGGCCGCACCCGCGCCCGGCGGGGGCCTCGCGGTGTTCAACGCGAACGGCTGCGGCGCGTGCCACACGCTCGCCGCGGCGAAGGCGGCAGGCAAGGTCGGGCCCGACCTCGACAAGCTGAAGCAGGAGGCTGCGACCGCGGGTCAGCCGCTGCAGGCGTTCGTCAAGCAGTCGATCGTCGACCCGAACGCGTACATCGCACCCGGCTACCAGAAGGGTGTCATGCCGGCGACGTTCGGCCAGACGATTACCGGCCCGAAGCTCGACCAGCTCGTGCAATATCTCGTCTCGAACGCGAAATGACGACGGCACACGACACGCACGAGCACGACGCGCACGCCGAGCACGGCGAGTACGTCCCGCCGACCGGCTGGCACCGGTGGACCTACCCCGGCTGGCTGCGCATCCTGTGGGTGATGCCGCTCTTCGGCGGCATCGGCATCGGCCTCGTCACGCTGATCCGCTGGGCCGCCGACTGGCACCCGATCTACAAGGGCGTCCCGATCACGACAGTGCTCCTGACGACGCTGCCGCTCGGCTTCCTGGCCGGCCTCGGCGGCTTCGACTTCTGGGTGCGCTACTCGAGCGGCAAGCCGACGATCCCGGACGACCACTCACGGCACGGCGCGCGCAGCTGGCGCGACTACTTCCGGATCAACACCGACCACAAGGTGATCGGGGTCCAGTACCTCGTCACGAACATGTTCTTCTTCCTTGCCGGCGGGATGCTGATCCTGCTCGCGCGCGCGGAGCTCGCACACCCGGGGACGCAGTACTTCAACCCGCAGACGTTCAACGCGCTGATGACCGACCACGCGACGCTGATGATCTTCCTGGTCATCGTCCCGGCGTTCGCGGGCCTCGGCAACTTCGTCATCCCGCTGATGATCGGCGCCGGCGACATGGCGTTCCCGAAGCTGAACGCACTGTCGTACTGGCTCCTGCCGATCGCCGGCGTCGAGCTCCTCGCCGGGCTGTTCGTGCCCGGCGGCGGCCCGAACTCGGGATGGACGTGCTACGCGCCGCTCTGCGAGCACCAGCCGCTCGGAAACGTCTTCTTCAACATGGGCGTCCAGTGGGCGGGCGCGTCGTCGATCATGACCGCGCTCAACTTCCTGGTCACGATCATCACGATGCGCGCGCCGGGGATGACGTTCTGGCGGATGCCGCTACTCGTCTGGGCGAACTTCACGACCTCGATGCTCGTCGTGCTCGCGACGCCGTTCATCGCCGGCTCGCAGTTCTTCGTGATGTTCGACCGCGTGATGCACACGAACTTCTTCGAGGCCGGCAACGGCGGGTACGTCATCGGCTACCAGCACATCTTCTGGTTCTACTCGCACCCGGCCGTCTACATCATGCTGCTGCCCGGCTTCGGGATCATCAGCGAGGTCGTGTCTGTGATGAGCCGGAAACCGATCTTCGGCTACCGGTTGATGGCGTTGTCGCTGCTTGCGATCCTCGTGCTCGGCTTCTCGGTCTGGGCGCACCACATGTTCATCGCGGGGATGGCGGGCTGGCTGCGCGTGCCGATCATGGTCACGACGCTCCTGATCGCGGTCCCCACCGGCATCAAGGTGTTTTCTTGGCTCGCCACGCTCTGGGAGGGGCGCATCCACTTCACGACACCGATGCTCTGGGCCGTCGGCTTCATCTTCTGCTTCGTGATCGGCGGCCTTTCCGGCATCTGGCTCGGCGCGGTGCCGATCGACGTCCAGGCGAACCAGAGCTACTTCATCGTCGCGCACATCCACTACGTGCTCTTCGGCGGCTCGATCTTCACGATCTTCTGCGGGTTCTACTACTGGTTCCCGAAGATGACTGGCCGGATGTACAACGAGCGGCTCGGACAGCTGCACTTCTGGCTGACGTTCATCGGGTTCAACCTGACGTTCTTCCCGATGCACTACCTCGGCCTGCAGGGGATGCCGCGCCGTGTCGCCGACTACGCGAACCGCTTCGGCGGCATCAACGAGTTCGTCTCCATCGCGTCGTTCGGCCTCGGCGCCTCGACGCTCGTCTTCCTCTACAACATCGTGTGGTCGTGGCACCACGGCCCGCCCGCGGGCCGCAACCCGTGGCGCGCGCTCGGCATCGAGTGGCAGGTCGACTCGCCGCCGCCGCTCTTCAACTTCGAGGAGGAGCCGCAGGTCGTGGGTAGCCCGTACGAGTACGGCGTCCCCGGTGCGCGCCACGTGATCTTCGGCGCGCCGCAACCCGAGCCGGTCTCGGCGGGCCACTAGTGTCGGCGCACGCCGAGGCGCACGGCCACGGACGGCCGGGCTACGACCACCCGCTCCCGATCCACTTCAGCTCGCGGATCTCGCCGGTCATCGTCGGGATCTTCCTGTTCATCGGGTCGGAGATCATGCTCTTCGGCTCGTTCTTCACGGTCTATTTCTTCGACCGTGTCGTGAACCACACGCACCCGTGGCCGCCGCACCCGTACGTGCGGCCGGTCTTCGTCGCAGGCGTCAACACCCTGATCCTGGTGACGTCGAGCTTCACGATGCACTGGGCCACCGTGTCGATCAAACGCGGGAACCGCGCCGGGCTACAGGCCGGGATGGTGCTGACGTTCCTGCTCGGCCTCACGTTCCTGCTGACGCAGGTGATCGAGTACCACCGGATCGGCTTCAACACGAGCGACACGTCGTTCGCGGCCACGTTCTTCGGCCTCACCGGTCTCCACGGCTGCCACGTGTTCGTCGGGTTGACGATCCTGCTCGCCATGACCATACGCTCGTTCAGGGGGCACTTCAGTCCCGAGCACCATCACGGCATCGAAGTGGGCGGGATCTACTGGCACTTCGTCGACGTGATGTGGATCATCGTGTACGTCACGGTTTACCTTCTCTAAGCTTTCGGTAGAAGCAGCCTCCAGAGGAGGCACATGCGCAACCCGTTCCGGAGCGAGGCCGAGGCTTTCCGATTCGTCATCGGGATCGTCGTCGCAGCGGCGCTGATCGTCATCGGCTCGCGGATCAACGTCTGGCTCGGTCTCGCCGTCGCCTGCCTCGAGGCCCTCGGCGTCACGTGGTGGGTCCTCTTCCGCGGCCGCGCCGAGCGCCCGCTGATGCAGGCGCCGCCGCCGCATCCGGTCGGCGAGCGCCGCATCCTCGTCGTGGCCAACGAAACCGTCGGGGGGCGCGAGCTCCTCGCCGAGATCAAGCGCCGCACCGGTCCCAACCGGACGCGCGTGCTCGTCGTCTCGCCCGCGCTCAACTCGCCGGTCAAGCACTGGACGTCCGACGAGGACGGTGCGCGGGCAGCGGCGCAGGAGCGCCTGGACGGCTCTCTGAAGGCGCTCCGGGACGCCGGCATCGACGCGTCCGGCGAAGTCGGCGACGGCGACCCGCTGCAGGCGATCGAGGACGCTCTGCGGACGTTCGCGCCGGACGAGCTGATCATCTCGACGCATCCCGAGGGCCGCTCGCACTGGCTCGAGCGGGGCGTCGTCGCAGGCGCGCGCGAGCGGTTCGCGATGCCGGTGACGCACGTGGTCGTCGACCTCGCGGCCGAGCACGCGCCGGTCGGTTACTAACTAGCCTGCGGGTGTGCCGGCGCCTGCGAGCGTCGGGCAGTTCCCGTTGCCTGCGACCTGCGCGACGTAGACGGCGACGTCCTTCGCCGCCTGCCCGCGGAGCAGGTTGTCCGGCATGCCCGTGCCGGGGCCCGCGTGCACCGCGCGGCCGCTGTAGTTCTGGGCGACGCCCGTCGCGGACGTCGCGTAGGCGATCTGGCCGCGGACGACGTCACGGATCGTGGACTCCTGGAAGCCCTGGCACTTGTCCGGGCGGAACGCGTCGTCGAGGTTCGGGCCGACGGTGCCGGTCGTCCCCGCGTCCGCGAGGACGTGGCAAGCGCCGCAGGTGCTCTTGAAGAGCGCCTTGCCGCGCGTCGGGTCGCCCGAGCTCGCGGTGAGGTGGCCGACGGCGCCGCAGCCCGCACTGAGGAGTGCGGCGACCGCAACGAGGGTGAGGAACGCGGCGCGCAGGGCTCTAGGCGGAGGTTTGGGGTGCGAGGGCCGAGATTGCGTCGTCACGCGTGTCGTAGATCGAGAACACGCGGTCGAGGCCGGTGATCTCGAAGATCTTCGTGATGTTGCGATCGTTACAAACGAGCGACAGCTCGCCGTCGTTCGTCCGCAGCCGCTTGATCCCCCCGACGAGCACCCCCAGGGTCGTCGAGTCGATGAAGGTCGTGTTCGTGAAGTCGACCACGACCTGCCGGGCGCCCTGCGTGATGACCTCGAGGAGCTGCTGCTTGAACTCGGGCGCCGTGTAGAGGTCGACCTCGCCCGCAAGCGAGATGACGTACGCGGTGTCGGAGAGCTGCTCGGTCTTGATGTCGAAGTTCATGACCCGGGCGGGATCTTACTTCTTCCCGCTGCTCGGTGAGAGCTTGACCGTCGGCGTCTGGAGCGCCTTGAGGCGCGTCTTCGCCCGCGGGGCGAGGGAGTCGTTCGGGGCGAGCTTCAGGAAGGTCTTGTAGGCCGTCACCGCGACCGTCTTGTCGCCCAGGCTGTCCGCGACCTCCGCGAGCTGGAACTGGTACGTCGCATTGTCGGGGACGAGCTTCACGAGCTTCTTGTAGGTCTGCTCCGCCTGCGCGTTCAGGGTCGAGAGATGCGTCAGGTCGTTCGACTGCTGCGTGCTGATGATCGACGCCTGGTTCGCCAGGATCGGGTCCTGGTTCGCGAACGCCTTGCCGAACGGCGAGCTCTGCGCGGGACGGAAGATCGACGACGGCGAGACGAGCTGGCTCTGCCCGCTGATCTGCGCGTAGAGGTTGTAGTAGTCGCCGGCGCGTCGGACGTAGAGGCCCGCGAGCTCCTCGAGCGCGCTCTCGTCCTTCGGCGCGAGCGCGGTGTAGTGCTCGAGCGCGGTGATGGCGCGGTCGAGCTTCTGGTCCTGCTCGAGCTTCGAGGCGAGCGCGCGCCAGTCCGAGGCGACCTTCGGATGTGCATTTGCCTTGTTCTGCAGCGAGGAGAGCGACGTGCTGCCACTGCCGAAGTTGAAGAAGTTCTGCATCGCCGACGTGATGCCGCTCGAGCCGGAGCCGATGCCGAAGAAGACGAAGCCGGCGGCGAAGACCACGGCGAGCAGCACGAACATCCACTTCGCGTGGACCTTGATGCGGCTGAAGAAGAGCTCGTCCTCCCAGCTCGCGTGCCTCGGCTTCGCCTTCGCGCGCCGCGGGGGCGCTGCGGGTGAGGTTACGGCGCTAGGAGTCGGGCGCGGGCGGCGCTTGCGGTGCTGCGTACCTCGTGCCATGCGTCCTCTCCTTGCCTGTAGCGGGTGACTCCGTCGACGACCGTCTCGAGGACCCGTTCCGGCGAGCCTCCGAAGACGACTGCGGCGGCCGGATCCTCGACGGGATGGTACGGGCTTCCGGCGAGCGAGAGGACCGTCAGGTCGGCCCGCTTGCCCGGCGTCAGGGTGCCGATCTCCCCCTCGAGCCCCAGCGCGCGCGCGCCGCCGATCGTAGCGAGGGCGAGCGCCTCCTCGGCGCCGAGTGCCTCGGGGTTGCGCTCGCGCGCGCGTGCGAGGTAGACCGCTGTGCGCATCTCCTCGAACATGTCGAACGACGGCGTCGACGCGGGCGAGTCCGTCCCGACGGCGACGCGCAGGCCCGCCGCGCGCAACTCGGCGAGCGGGGCCGTCCCGCAGCCGAGCAGCGAGTTCGAGCGCGGACAGTGGACGACGGCGACGTCGTGCTCGGCGAGCAGCGCGACCTCTTCCGCGTCGACGACGACGCAATGCGCGGCGACGAGGCCGGGGCGGAGCAGCCCTTCCGCCGCGAGTGCGCGGATGCCGCTGCGGCCGAGGGGTTTCGGCAGCGCGTCGCCGAACGGCTGCCACGGGCCCGTGCCGTCGGCGAGCCAGTCGAGCTCGTCGCGGCTCTCGTTCAGGTGCGTCGCGACCGGGAGGCCGAGGTCGTAGGCTTCGCGGTAGAGGTCGAGGCCGACCGTGTAGGGCGCGTGCGGGGAGACGCCGAGCCGGACGAGACCGTTCGCGACCGCATCGACGCGCGGGCGGTTCTCCTCGAAGCGCTCGAGGCCAAAGCCGTCGCGGCTGAACACCTCGAGGTAGACGATCGCGCGCAGGCCGAGCTCCGCGCACGCCGGCGCGCTCACTCCCGTGAAGCTGCAGTCGCCGACGGTGGTGATGCCTGCGGTGAGGCATTCGGCGGCGCCGAGCCGCGCAATCGCCTCCATCTCCGGGAGGCCGATGCGCGCCTTGCGTTCCATGTGCACGAGCAGCCAGCGCGCGAACGGAAGGCCGTCGCCGAAGCCGGCGTACACCGCGTACTCGAGATGCGAGTGCGCGTTGACGAACCCAGGCAGGATTACGGCGTCGTCGAGGTGGCGTGCGGCGCGGCCCGGTCCGACCTCGACGATGCGGCCGTCCTCCCAGACGACGCGGCCGTTCTCGATCGGCGGGCCGTCGACGGGGAGCACCCAGCCGGCGGAGAGCTCGCTCATGTCCCGACTGCGGGTGCGGCGAGCGCGACGCGCCGCTCGACGAGCACCGCGAGCCAGATCGACCCTTCGTAGATCGCCCACATCGGGACGAGCTCGAGCGACGTCGTCACGAGGTCGGGACCAGGCAGCCCGAGGGCGAGGACCGCGACGACGAAGTAGCCCCAGCGTCGGTTGCGCCGCAGCTGGCGGGACGTCAGGACACCGACGCGGACGAGGCCGAGGACGGCGACGGGCACCTCGAAGATCGCGACCATCGCTAGCAATAGCGTCGCCGTGAACGAGTAGTAGCTCTGCGCGCGGATCAGGACGTGGAACTGGTGCGAGTCGTAGTTCGTGAGGTAGTGCAGCGCCGCCGGGAGGACGACGAAGTAGCCGAACGCGAGACCGGCTGCGGCGAGCGCGGAGGCGAACACGATCAGCGCGGCGATCGTCCGCTGCACGTGCTCGATGACCGCCGGTGCGAGGAAGGCCCAGAGCTGCCAGAGCGCGATCGGCAGCGTCACGACAAGCGCGGCGTACACGCTGACGGCGAGCGAGGTAGTGAACGGCTCGGTGACGTTGAAGGTGACGATGTCGTGCCGATGGTTTTCCGGCAGGAGGACGTTCAGCTCGTCGAGGATTCGCGTGTGGAACGCAAACGCGACTGCCGTCGCGACGCTGAGCGAGACCAGGACGATGATGATGCGTGCGCGTAGCTCGTCGAGGTGCTCGACCAGGGTCGCCTCGTCGCCGTAGCGCAAGCGCCGCGGCCGCTTCACGCGCTAGACCGTGTCGTCGTGGGGCGCGGCTGCGACGGCAGGCGGCTCGACTGCCGTCGTCGCGGTCGCAACCGGGAGCTCCGGCTTCTTCTCGTCCTCGCCGGTCAGCGCGCCCTTGAACTCGCGGAGACCCTTACCGAGCGAATGGCCGATCTCCGGCAGGCGCTTGGCGCCGAAGAGGAGGAGGGCGATCAGCAGCAGGAGCACGATGTGCGTCGGGCTCGTCCAACCTGTCATGCGGGAAAGCTTAGCGCCTCCGTGCCGCCGGCCGGCTGCGGATTTCCTTTGGATACCATGATTTCCCCATGGCTCTGCTCGAGTTGAAGAACCTCCACGTCGCCCTCGAGGACGGCACCGAGATCGTCAAGGGTGTCGACCTGCGCGTGGACACGAACGAGGTGCACGCGATCATGGGGCCGAACGGGTCGGGCAAGTCGACCCTCGCCTACGCGATCGCCGGGCACCCGGCCTACGAGATCACGGAGGGCCAGATCCTCCTCGACGGCGCGGACGTGACCGAGGCCGGCGCGGACGAGCGGGCGCAGCAGGGTCTGTTCCTCGCCTTCCAGTACCCGTACGCGATCCCGGGCGTCACCGTGACGAGCTTCCTGCGGAGCGCGATCAACGCGATCCGGAAGGCGCGCGCGGGCGGCGTCGACGACCCCGTCCCGGTGCCGGAGTTCCGCACGGAGCTCTTCGCACAGATGGAGAGGCTGAAGGTCTCGCGGGAGCTCGCGTCGCGCTACCTCAACGACGGGTTCTCCGGCGGCGAGAAGAAGCGCGTCGAGATCCTGCAGATGGCGATGCTGAAGCCGCGCGTCGCCGTGCTCGACGAGACCGACTCCGGTCTCGACATCGACGCGCTGAAGATCGTCGCCGGCGGCGTGAAGGAGCTCGTCGGTCCCTCCATGGGCGCGCTCGTCATCACGCACTACCAGCGCATCCTCAACTACATCCAGCCGAACTTCGTGCACGTCTTCGTCGACGGGCAGATCGTCGAGGAGGGCGGCCCCGAGCTCGCACAGGAGCTCGAGAAGTCGGGCTACGCGAAGTGGGAGAAGGAGAAGGTCGCGTGACGCAGACCGAGACCGAGATCGTCCAGGGGATCGGCTCCGACTACGCGATCAAGTACGGCTTCCACGTTCCGGAGGACTACTTCTTCAAGTCGGGGCGCGGGCTGTCGCACGAGCTCGTCGACGCGATCTCGTCGCACAAGAACGAGCCCGACTGGATGCGGAAGTTCCGCCACACATCCCTCGACTACTTCCTCGCGCGGCCCATGCCGACGTGGGGCGGCGACCTGAGCGGCATCGACTTCGACAACATCTACTACTACATCAAGCCGACCGAGAAGCAGGCCGAGTCGTGGGAGGACCTGCCGCCGGACATTCGCGACACGTGGGACAAGCTCGGCATCCCCGAGGCGGAGAAGAAGTACCTCGCCGGCGTCGGCGCGCAGTACGAGTCGGAGGTCGTCTACCACAAGCTCCAGGAGTCGCTGACCGCGCAGGGTGTCCTGTTCCTCGACATGGACTCCGGGTTGCGCGAGCACGAGGAGCTCGTCAAGCAGTACTTCGGGACGATCATCCCGCAGAACGACAACAAGTTCGCGGCGCTGAACTCGGCGGTGTGGTCGGGCGGCTCGTTCATCTACGTACCGCCGGGCGTGTCGATCGAGATGCCGCTGCAGGCGTACTTCCGCATCAACGCGGAGAACATGGGCCAGTTCGAGCGGACGCTGATCATCGTCGACGAGGGCGCGTACGTGCACTACGTCGAGGGATGCACGGCGCCGATCTATTCCTCGGACTCGCTGCATTCGGCCGTGGTCGAGATCGTGGTCAAGCGCGGCGGGCGCTGCCGCTACACGACGATCCAGAACTGGTCGAACAACGTCTACAACCTCGTCACGAAGCGTGCAGTTGCGCACGAGGACGCGACGATGGAGTGGGTCGACGGGAACCTCGGCTCGAAGCTGACGATGAAGTACCCGGCGATCTGGCTCCTCGGCGAGCGCGCGCACGGCGAGGTGCTGTCGATCGCGTTCGCCGGCTCGGGGCAGCATCAGGACGCAGGCGGCAAGTGCGTACACGTGGCGCCGAACACCTCGTCGGTGATCACGTCGAAGTCGATCTCGAAGAACGGCGGCCGTGCCGGGTACCGCGGGCTGCTCGAGGTCGCGAAGGGCGCGAAGGGCTCGAAGTCGAAGGTCGTCTGCGACGCGCTGATCCTCGACGAGGACTCGCGCTCCGACACCTACCCGTACATCCAGATCGACGAGAGCGAGGTCGACATCGGCCACGAGGCGACGGTGTCGAAGATCGGCGAGGAGCAGCTCTTCTACCTGATGTCGCGCGGCCTTTCCGAGGCGGAGGCCTCGGCGATGATCGTGTCGGGCTTCGTCGAGCCGATCACGAAGGAGCTCCCGCTCGAGTACGCCGTCGAGATGAACCGGCTGATCCAGCTCCAGATGGAAGGCTCGGTTGGCTAAGGCGGCGCTTGTCGACGCCGACCTTGAGAGGGGCCGGGGCTTTGCCCCGGGCCCGATTGGCTAACGCCGCCGCGGCGGCCGCCTACGAGGCGCTGCCGCTGCCCACAACCCGAGACGAAGCCTGGCGCTTCACCGACCTGAAGGACTTCGACCCCTCGTCCTTCGGGACACGTCCGGCTGCAGCCGCCGTGACAAACGTTCCACAGCTGCTCGACCTGGACGTGGCCGGACTGGCCACGGTCACCGAGAGCGGGATCACGGTCGACCGCGCCCCTGAGGGTGTCGTCTTCGAGCCGCTTTCACCGGATCACCAGCGTCTCTACGAGCTCGTCGGCTGGAACGAGAAGTTCGCCGCGCACAACGCAGCCGTCTGGGAGCACGGCCTGCTCGTCCACGTCCCGAAGGGACACGTCCTGCGGCAGCCGCTGTACGTGCGGCTCCACAACTCGGCCGAGAACGGGTCGCTCTTCTTCCGGTTGCTCGTGATCGCGGAGGAGGAGTCGCGGTTCACGGTGATCGAGGAATACGCGTCCGCGCGGCCTGACCTGCCGGCCTACACGAACGCGGTCGCGGAGCTCTACGTCGAGCAGGCGGCGAAGCTCGAGTACGTCTCGATCCAGAACCTCTCGCGCGAGACGTGGCACTTCGGGACGCACCACGCGCGCGTCGAGCGCGACGCCGAGCTCGACTGGGTCGCCGGCGGCTTCGGCTCCAAGCGCGGGAAGATCCGCATCCAGAACGATCTGAACGGTCCCGGCGCGACGTCGCGCGTCACCGGCGCGTACTTCGCCGACGGCAGCCAGCACCTCGACTACGACACCTTCCAGGAGCACATCGCTCCTTCGACCGAGTCCGACTTCGCGTTCAAGGGCGCGCTGCGTGAGACGGCGCGCGCGGTGTGGCGGGGGATGATCCGCGTCGAGCCGGATGCGCAGAAGACGAACGCCTACCAGGAGAACCGCAACCTCCTGCTCTCACCGGACGCGCACGCCGACTCGATCCCGGGCCTCGAGATCATGGCGAACGACGTCCGCTGCACGCACGGCGCGACGCTCGGCCGCGTCGACGAGGAGCAGCTCTTCTACCTGATGTCGCGCGGCCTCACGCGGTCGGAGGCGGAGCGGCTGATCGTGCGCGGCTTCTTCCAGGACGTGCTCGACCGCATCGAGCTCGAGCCCGTGCGCGAAGCGCTCGGCGCCGCGCTCGAGGCCCGCATCCCGCAGACTTAGGCGCGCACGAGCGGCTTGTACTTGATGCGGTGTGGCTCGAGCGCCTCGGGCCCGCGCCAGTCGGCGTACTCGGCCCACGTACCCTCGAACCACGTCACCTGCGACTCGCCCTCGAACGCGAGGATGTGCGTCGCCACGCGGTCGAGGAACCATCGGTCGTGCGTGATCACGACCGCGCAGCCCGCGAAGTCGTTGAGCGCCTCCTCGAGCGCGCGCAGCGTGTCGACGTCGAGGTCGTTCGTCGGCTCGTCGAGGAGCAGCACGTTGCCGCCGGACTTGAGCAGCTTCGCGAGGTGGACACGGTTTCGCTCGCCGCCCGACAGCTGCGCGACCGGCTTCTGCTGGTCGCCGCCCTTGAAATTGAACCACGAGACGTACTGCCGTGAGTTCACCTCGCGCTTGCCGAGCTCGATCGTGTCGAGCCCGCCGCTGATCTCCTTCCACACCGTGTTCTTCGGGTCGAGCCCGCCGCGCGACTGGTCGACGTACGCGAGCTGCACGGTGTCGCCGAGTCGCAGCGTCCCCGCGTCCGGCTCCTCCTCGCCTGCGATCAGCCGGAAGAGCGTCGTCTTCCCCGCGCCGTTCGGCCCGACGACGCCGACGATCCCCGCCGGCGGCAGCGAGAACGACAGCCCCTCGAAGAGAAGGCGGTCACCGAACCCCTTCGCAAGGCCGTCCGCCTCGATGACGACGTCGCCCAGGCGCGGGCCGGGCGGGACGTGGATCTCGACGCGGTCGAGCTTGACCGCCGCCTCCTCCGCATAGAGCTTCTCGTACGCCGCCAACCGCGCCTTCGACTTCGCGTGTCGCGCGCGCGGGCTCATGCGCACCCACTCGAGCTCGCGCGCGAGCGTGCGCCGGCGCGCCGACTCCTGCTTCTCCTCGGCCGCGAGGCGGGTCTGCTTCTGGTCGAGCCACGAGGAGTAGTTCCCCTCGAACGGGATGCC
>JAFAHG010000076.1 GCA_019237315.1 Actinomycetota bacterium | reverse complement strand
ATCTCGACCGCCCTCGTCTCGGGCGGCCTGCTCGCCTTCGCCCTCTCGTTCGACGAGGTGATCGTGACGACGTTCACCGCCGGGGCCCAGAACACGCTTCCGATCTGGATCTTCGGCCAGATCCGCCTCGGCCAGCAGCTCCCGCAGGTGAACGTCGTGGTCTTCCTGATCCTGGCCGTCACGGTCGTCCCGGTCGTGCTCGCCCAGCGGCTGACCCGCGAGAGCGGCATTCTTCGCACCGAATGACGACGATGGACGTCCTCAACCCCTCGACCGGCGAGGCGATCGCCCAGGTGCCCGCCGGTACCGCGGCCGACGTCGACGCCGCGGTCGAGAAGGCGAAGGCTGCGCTCCCGGGCTGGCTCGACTCGACCCCGGCCGAGCGCGCCGAGATCCTCCTGAAGCTCGCCGACGTCCTCGACGCGAACGCGGACGAGCTCGCGCGCATCGAGTCGCGCAACGTCGGCAAGCCGCTCGGTTATGCGCGCGACGAGATGCCGATCTGCTCCGACACGCTTCGCTTCTTCGCCGGCGCCGCGCGCATCCTCGAAGGGAAGTCGGCGGGCGAATACATGCGCGGCTACACGTCGATGATCCGCCGCGAGCCGCTCGGCGTCGTCGGCGGCATCGCGCCGTGGAACTACCCGCTGATGATGGCGGTGTGGAAGCTCGCACCCGCGCTCGCCGCCGGCAACGTGCAGGTGTTGAAGCCCTCCGAGCAGACACCGCTCTCGCTGCTCCGCTTCGTCGAGCTCGCGGGCGACGTCCTCCCCGACGGCGTGCTCAACGTCGTCACCGGCGACGGTGTCCCGGTCGGCGAGCGCATCGTGACGCACCCCGACGTGCGCCTCGTGTCGCTCACCGGTGACGTCGAGACGGGAAAGCTCATCGCGCGCAACGCGTCCGACACGCTCAAGCGCGTGCACCTCGAGCTCGGCGGCAAGGCGCCCGTCGTCGTCTACGACGATGCCGACCCTGCAGCGGTCGCAGAAGGGATCAAGATCGCGGGCTACTGGAACTCCGGCCAGGACTGCACCGCCGCCTCGCGCGTCGTCGCGGGCCCGAATATCTACGAGCGCCTGCTCGAGGAGCTCGTCCCCGCCGTCGAATCGCTGAAGGTCGGCGACCCGGGGGAGGTCGACGACGTCGAGATGGGCCCGGTTATCTCCGCGGCGCAGCAGGAGCGCGTGCTCGGTTTCCTCGACCGCGCGCAAGGCGCGACCGTCCTCACCGGTGGCAGCACGAACGGCTCGCGCGGGTTCTTCGTCACGCCGGCCGTCGTCACCGACGTCGCGCAGACCGACGAGATCGTGCAGCGCGAGGTGTTCGGCCCGGTCGTCACCGTGCAGAGGTTCACCTCCGACGAGGAGGCGATCGCCTGGGCGAACGACGTCAGCTACGGTCTGGCGGCGTCCGTGTGGACGCGCGACGTCTCGCGCGCGCTCAACGCGGCACGCAGGCTCCAGTTCGGAACCGTATGGATCAACGACCACATCCCCCTCGTCTCCGAGATGCCGCACGGCGGCTACAAGCAGTCGGGCTACGGCAAGGACCTCTCCATTTACTCGCTCGAGGACTACACTCAGATCAAGCACGTGATGGCGAAGATCACATGAGCGAGATCGTGGTCTTCGTCGAGATTCCCGGCGGGTCCCGCAACAAGTACGAGTGGGACGACGAGCTCGGCGGCATCGTCCTCGACCGCCGTCTCTTCACGTCGATGAGCTACCCCGCCGACTACGGCTACGTCGAGGGCACGTGCGCAGAGGACGGCGACCCGCTCGACGCGCTCGTCCTCGTCAGCGACCCGACGTTCCCAGGCTGCCGCATCCGCGTCAAGCCGATCGGCGTCTTCCACATGAGCGACGAGAAAGGGCCGGACGAGAAGATCATCTGCGTCCCCGACAGCGACCCGACCTGGGGCGCGCTCGCCGACATCCACGACGTGCCCGCGCGACTCCGCGACGAGGTCGAGCACTTCTTCCAGGTGTACAAGGATCTGGACCACGAGGGCAAGGTCACGACGCGCGGCTTCGGCAACCGGGCCGAGGCCGAAGAGGCGATCGCGGCCGCGCGCAAGCGCGTCGGTCAGACCTCGGCTACAAACGGCTGACGCGCCGCGCGCGTCGCGAGCCACGACCCCGCGAGCACCAGCACGAAGCCTGCCGCCATGCCGGCGGTGAACCGCTCGCCGAGCACGGCGATCCCGAGGACCGCGGCGACGGCCGGGTTCACGTACGTGATCACCGTGGCCCGCACGGGGCCGACCTCGGCGATCAGCTCGAAGAAGAGGACGAACGCGACAGCGGTGCAGACGACGGCGAGGCCTGCAACCGACGCGAGCACCTTCGCCGCGGGGACGGACGCCGGCCATTGCAGGGCCGCGACCGGCGCGTAGGCAACGGTCGTCACGACGAGGGACGCTGCGATCACGCCGAGGCTCGGCAGGCCTTGCATGTAGCGCGCGAGGATCCATGGGCCGACCGCGTAGCCGACGACGACGCCGGCAGTCTCGGCGATGCCACTGCCGCTGCTCGAGCCCACGTCGAACCCGACGATCGCCGCGACTCCGGCGGTGCCGACGACGATCCCGGCGACGCGGTTTCGGTCGAACCGCTCACGCCCTTCGACGGCGGCGAGGAACGCGCCGACGAGCGGCACCGCGGCGATGAGGAGCGCGGCGAGGGAGCTCGAGATGCGGCGCTCCGCGCTCGACAGCAGGAGCCACGGACCCGCGATCTCGACCGCGGCGAAGACGAGCACCGGCCGCCAGCGCGCGAGCACCGGGCGCAGCTCGCCGCGCGCGGCCGCGACCGGAACGAGGAGCAGCGCCGCGACGGCGGTGCGTGCGAAGACGAGCATCGCGGGCGAGAGCTCGCGCACCGCGACGCGGATCAGCAGGTAGGGGATTCCCCACACGACACACATCGCCGCGAAGAGGAGTAGGCCGCGTCTGCTCACGTCCGGGGTCTACCAGTTAGTTGTCTGCAAGCGTGTTGTAAGGATTCGCGTTCGGAGCGAGGCACGGGGTGCGCGTGCGGGAAGACTCGCGGTGCGCCGGGCGGGGGCGCGCGTGAGCGATGTCAGCCGTTCCAAGACCACTCGAAGAGCCGGCCGCCGCTGCGACGCGCGATCTGTACGAACGCTACCGGCCGCAGATCCTCGCGTTCTGTCTCGTGCGCCTTCGCAACCGAGAGGAGGCCGAGGACGCGACGCAGGCGACGTTTCTCAACGCGATGCGAGGACTGCAGCGCGGCGTCTCGCCGGAGTTCGAGACTGCGTGGCTGTACAAGATCGCGCACAACGTGTGCCTCACACGGCGACGCTCCGCGTGGCGCCGTTCGCGTGTCGAGACTCCGGGCGACATCGATGCGATGCAGGACGTCCTCGCCTCCCCGCAGCACGAGTCGGACGAGCTGCTTCGTCTTCCCGATGCGCTCGCGCTACTGCCCGAGCAACAGCGTCGCGCGCTGCTGCTGCGCGAGTGGCAGGGCCTCTCCTACCGCGAGGTCGCCGAGGAGCTCGGGCTCTCGCAGTCGGCGGTCGAGACGCTCCTCTTCCGCGCGCGGCGCTCGCTGGCGCGCGCGCTCGAGGAGGAGCCGCCGCGCAGCCGCCGGCGCATCGGGAGCCTGGGCTCGGTGATCGCGGGGCTGAAGATGCTGCTCGTCGGCGGCGGCGCGAAGGTCGCCGCGACGGTGGCGACCGTGGCCGCGACGTCGCTCGTCGTGTCGGCCCCGCCGGCGCGGCACGACCTGGAGCGCCTGCTCGCTGCGGATCCGCGCGGCGTACCGCTCGCCGCGGTCGAGGCGCCGAAGCCGAGACCGAAGCCCGCGCCGGTCGTGGTCGCTCCCGCACCGCCGGTCGCGCACGCCGTCGTTGTCGTCACCCAGCCGCATCGGGTCGCCGTCGTGCACGCGCGCCGCGAAGAGCCGAAGCCGGAGCACCACGCCGCAGTCGTGCACCATGTCGAGAAGCCGAGGCCGATCCCGCCGCCCGCGCCTGCACCGCCCGTCGTCCCGGCGGCGCCGACGGTCGCCGAGGACGCTCCCCCGTCACCGGATGCGCAGCCCACGCAACCGCACGACGACGGCAACGGAAACGGCAACGCCCACGGCCACGATCACAGAGACAACGGCGTCGGCAACGGCGGCGACCCCGGCAACGGCCGCGGCCACGGCCACGACCACTGAACGGCCAAGACCGCGCGGTACACTGCCGCCGACCCGCCGACGTAGCTCAGCTGGTAGAGCACTTCACTCGTAATGAAGGGGTCCGCGGTTCGAATCCGCGCGTCGGCTTTTCGAAAAGCCCCGCGTACGCGGGGCTTTTTCGTTAGACGGCTGCGGCAAAGGGCTACAAACGGACTAGCTGGGCAACTGCGGGGCAACACAACCCCAACTGCGGCACGGCCGAAGGCCTCCCCGCTGTCAGTTCCCATTCCTCTTGAAAGTTCTCGCCCAGGAAGCCGAACCGAGCACCATCACGCCCAGGGCAACTTCCCAAAGCGCCTGAATCACGGCGCCTGTTGCCGCCGATGCCGTGGCGAAGATGACCAAGGCGAGCGCAACCCAGATCCGCCAGTCGCGGCGTACTGGCGACCATCCGAACGCTCTCACTTCCCGGCGCAGCGTTAGGAGGGAAAGCCCGACGAGCAACAGGTTGGCCACGCCAGCTATCGCTTCCCGTACATGACCGTGCGTAGCTGCAGCGATGCCCAGCAGTACGACGAGGATCACGCTCCAAAACGCGACCCGTGCGAGTGCCTTTCTCTGCGACGGCGTCACATCGACGCGGTACCCGCCTTCTACGAACCGAACTCGCTGAGGGAACATCGGCAGGTATGAGGCAATGTCAATAACTGCAGCCGAAGATCGTTCCTGTTCGGTAAGCACGCAAGACCTGCTGGACGCTCCATCCCTGGGATCGCATGTAGGAGTAGTCGGACGGCTTGAACAGTGGCTTTTGCGCAACTGGGTCGAAGAGGTCCGGATTGTTCGCGATCGCACCGATCACCCGCGTGGGCTAGTCAGCGCGCGGCGTGTCCGCGGTGAGGCGCAAGAGGCGCGTTGGGAGCAT